>NZ_JBFAIU010000133.1:0-19104 GCF_040654855.1 Asanoa sp. NPDC050611 | reverse complement strand
GTGCGCTGGAGCGTTGAGCGGTTTCTGCGTTAGCTCCAGCGCACGACCTTCTCCCCAGCCCAAACCGCAACCAACCACCAAGCCCAACCGTGGCCACGAAACCGCAACGACTGACCCGCCGCAAACCCCACAAGGCCAACCAAAGACGGAAATCCCACCAACCGGACCCCAGCCAATGGACTGTGACCCACAAGCCCGCCGACGGCCAGAAAACAGCGAGTAAGTCAGGGCGGGGGAGGATTTTGGGAGTGCCGACTATAAGAGGGCGCGCTCTTGGCGCCCTGTCGGTACTCCCAAAATTCTCCCCCGCCCCAAACCGCAACCAACAACGAACGCCGACAGTCCGGCGGGAGCAACGGCCCGCACCAACCACGGACCCGGGCAAGAAAAGATCTAAGGGGCAGAGGTATCAACCGCCGCCACAGGCGCACTCTGCGCCGCAGCCCGCACGGCAGCGGCAACAGCAACCGCAACCCGCGAATCAAACACACTAGGCACGATCACCGTCGGATTGATCTTGTCCTCGCCCACCACGTCCGCGATCGCCCGGGCGGCCGCGATCGCCATCTCCTCCGTGAACTCCTCGGCATGCGCGTCGAGCATCCCGCGGAAGACCCCAGGAAACGCCAGCACGTTGTTGATCTGGTTCGGCTGGTCGGAGCGCCCGGTGGCGACGACGGCCGCGTGCTTGCGGGCCTCGCGCGGGTCGACCTCCGGATCGGGGTTGGCCAGCGCGAACACGATCGCGTTGTCGGCCATCGTCGCGATGTCGTCGCCCGTCAGCAGGTTCGGCGCGCTCACGCCGATGAACACGTCCGCGCCCCGCAGCGCACCCGCGAGATCACCTTGATAGTTGTCGCGGTTCGTGTTCTCCACCAGCCACTGCCACGCCCCCGGCAGGTCCGTCAGGCCGGCGTGCAGCACGCCCGGACGGTCGTACGCGATGATGTCGCCCACGCCCTGCCGGAGCAGCAGCTTCATGATCGCCGTCCCGGCGGCGCCGGCCCCGCTGACCACGACCCGCACGTCCGCGAGCTGCTTGCCGACCACCCGCAGCGCGTTCGTCAGCGCGGCCAGTACGCAGATCGCCGTACCGTGCTGATCGTCGTGAAAGACCGGAATGTCCAAAAGGTCCCGCAGGCGCTCCTCGATCTCGAAGCAGCGCGGCGCGGCGATGTCCTCGAGGTTGATCCCGCCGTACGCCGGTGCGATCGCCTGCACGATCCGGACGATCTCGTCGGTGTCCTGAGTGTCCAGCACGACCGGCCAGGCATCCACGCCGCCGAAGCGCTTGAACAGCGCCGCCTTGCCCTCCATCACCGGCAGTGACGCCGCCGGGCCGAGGTTGCCCAGGCCGAGCACCGCCGACCCGTCGGTCACCACCGCGACGGTGTTGCGCTTGATCGTCAGCCGGCGGGCGTCGGCCGGGTTCTCGGCGATCGCGAGGCAGACCCGGGCCACACCCGGCGTGTACGCCCGGGACAGCTCGTCCCGGTTGCGCAGCGCCACCTTCGGCGTGACCTCGATCTTGCCGCCGAGGTGCAGCAGGAACGTCCGGTCGGAAACCTTGCGCACGTCGACGCCGTCCAGCGCCTCGAGCGCCTTGACGACCTGGTCGGCGTGCCCGGCGTCCGCGGTGTCACACGTGAGGTCGACGACGACGGTCGTGGGGTCCGAGTCGACGACGTCGAGGGCGGTGACGATCGCACCCGCCTCACCGACACAGGTGGTCAGTCGGCCGAGCGCCGACGCGTCGGCGACCACCCCGATCCGGATCGTGATCGAAAAGCCGGCGCTCGGCAGGCGGGTCTGCGCCACGGGGTCCTCCGTCGTTCCTACGGCCCGGGCCACGGCGCCCACGCCGTAGCGCATTCTTGCCCACGTGTGTGGAGATCGGCCAACCGCCTGGGCGATTTATGGATGCGCTCGCCGTGCTGTCGTGTCACGATCGGTGTTCAAGGAGGCATTCTTTTGCGCACGTTCCACGCTGTGGATGAGCTCGCCGACATCGATCCGACGACCGGCGAGCTGGAGCTCGAAGACCGACACGCGATGCGCCGCGTCGCAGGTCTGTCCACCGAGCTCACCGACATCACCGAGGTCGAATACCGCCAGCTCCGGCTCGAACGGGTCGTCCTGGTCGGTGTCTGGACCGAGGGCTCGGCGACTGACGCCGACAACTCCCTGATCGAGCTGGCGGCGCTCGCCGAGACCGCGGGCTCCCAGGTGCTCGAGGGCATGATCCAGCGCCGCGGCAAGCCCGACCCGGCGACCTTCGTCGGGCGGGGCAAGGTCGACGAGCTGCGGTCCACGGTCGTCTCGACCGGCGCCGACACCGTGATCTGCGACGGCGAGCTGTCGCCGTCCCAGCTCCGCAACCTGGAGCAGCGGGTCAAGGTCAAGGTCGTCGACCGGACGGCGCTGATCCTCGACATCTTCGCCCAGCACGCCAAGAGCAAAGAGGGCAAGGCGCAGGTGGAGCTGGCCCAGCTCGAATACCTGCTCCCGCGCCTACGTGGTTGGGGCGACACGCTGTCCCGCCAGACCGGTGGTTCCGGGCGGGGCGGTGGCGCCGGTGGCGGCGTCGGCCTGCGTGGTCCCGGTGAGACGAAGCTGGAGACCGACCGCCGGCGGATCAACCACCGCATCGCCCGCCTGCGGCGCGAGATCAAGGCTCTGCGGAAGGTACGCGCGACCAAGCGCGCCCGCCGCAACCGCAACGAGATCCCGGCCGTGACGATCGCCGGCTACACCAACGCCGGCAAGTCCAGCCTGCTCAACCGCCTGACCGGCGCCGGTGTGCTGGTCGAGGACGCGCTGTTCGCCACCCTCGACCCGACCACCCGCCGGGCCCGCGCCAACGACGGCCGGATCTACACGCTGTCCGACACGGTCGGCTTCGTTCGGCACCTCCCGCACCAGATCGTCGAGGCGTTCCGCTCGACGCTGGAGGAGGTCGCCGAGGCCGACCTGGTGGTGCACGTCGTCGACGGCGCCCACCCGGACCCGGAGGAGCAGGTCCGGGCCGTACGCGAGGTGCTGGCCGAGGTCGGCGCCGACAGCGTCCCGGAGCTCCTGGTGGTCAACAAGATCGACACGGCCGACGAGGAGACGCTGCTCCGGCTCAAGCGGACGTGGCCCGAGGCCGTGTTCGTCTCGGCCCGGTCCGGGCGCGGGATCGACGAGCTTCGCGCCACGCTGGAGTCGCGCCTGCCGCGGCCCGCCGTCGAGCTGCGCGTCGTGGTGCCTTACGACCGTGGTGAGCTGGTTGCCCAGTTGCACCGGCGGGCCAAGGTGCTGAGCACCGCACACATCGCCGAGGGCACCGCGCTGCACGTACGGGTCGATCAGGCGCTCGCGGCTGAGCTGGCGCCCTACGCGTCGGTATAGGGCGGAGATCACGAGGGGGAGGCGCGCACCCAGGCCGACATGCGACACTGGCCCGATGCCGCGCGCTTCCTCTTCGATCACGGTCGTCCTGGGCGTGGTCGCAGCGGCGCTCGGTGCCGGCTTTGGCACCGCATGGGCCGCCCCTTCCCCAGGCACCGGCGGAGCAGGTGCCGCGGCACCGGTGCAGGGCAAGAAGGTCTGCACCGTCGACGACTCGAAGCTGGTCGAGCTCTCCGGTCTGGTGGCGACGAAGACAGGCTTCGTTGTCATCAACGACAGCAGCGACGTTTCGAGTCGGGAGCGCGTCTTCTTCCTCAACCGGAAGTGTGAGCTGACCGACTCGGTCTCCTACCCCGGCGGCGGCCCGCGCGACACGGAAGACCTGGCACTCTCGCCCGACGGCAAGACCCTCTGGGTGGCCGACACGGGCAACAACATCACGAGCGACGACAAGCGCGAGAGCATCGTCCTGTGGAGCCTGCCGGTCAACGGCAGCAAAGAGCCGACGTTGCACCGCTTCGTCTACCCCGACACCAAGCCGCGCGACGCCGAGGCCCTGGTCATGACGGGCACGGGCGCCGGCACGCCGATGGTGATCACCAAGTCGACAGGCCCGGCGGAGCTCTTCGTTCCCGCGGCGGCGATCAAGAGCGACAATTCGACCGGCGTACGCATGAAGAAGGTCGGCACCGTCACCCTCCCCAAGACCGAGACGCCCAACCTGCTGGGCGCGGCCGGGCGGGTCACGGTGACGGGCGCGGCCCGCTCGCCGAACGGCGCGAAGGTCGTCGTCCGCACCTACGCCGACGCGTTCGAGTGGGACGTCACCGACGGCGACGTCGCGGGCGCCCTGACCGGCGGCACCGCGCCGCGGGTCACGGGCCTGACCGACCCGTTCGGCGAGGCGATCTCCTACACGGCGGACGGCAAGCAGTTCGTCACGGTCTCCGACGGCGGCCAGCTCGGCGAGGACGAGGAGATCCAGATCCTCAGCTACGCGCCGGCCGCGGCACCCGTGCCCGCGGCGGCATCACCCGGCGCCGGCGGCGGAAAGGGTGATGACGGCAAGTCGTTCCTCGACGGCCTGACGCTGAAGGACATCACGTCCCTGATCGCCGCGATCGGCGTGATCGGCCTGATCCTGGTCGGCGCCGGTGTGGCAGGGATCATCGTGGCGCGGAAGAAGAAGGCGGCGGCCGGCAGCGGCGAGCCCGCGGTCGGCGCCGGCACCGCGCGGGTCGGCCGGCAGGTCGCACCGGACTGGGACCAGGACGGCAGCGGCAACGTGTACGGCGGAGCACCAGCCCCCACCCCCGGCGGCGGTGGCGTCTATGGGGCCGGTAGCCGCGGTGGTGGTGGCGGCGTCTATGGCGGGGGCGGTCAGCGTCAGCCGTCCGGCGGCGGTGGTGGTGTGTACGGCGGGGGTTCGCCGGGGTACGGCGACGGGCCGCCGGCGCAGGGCGAGCGGCCCCGTGGGACGAGCTACGGGCGGCAGCGTCAGGCGCCGGACGACTACGGATACTCGGGTTCGGGCCAGCCTTACGGCCAGCAGCATGGCGGGCCGGATGGCGGCTACGGCGGCAACGGTTACGTCGGGTCGGGGCAGGACTACCGCGGCTGAGGTGCGCCCGGTCTGACCGCCGTGGGCGGTTGGGTGGCGGAGCGTGGCGCTGCGGCAGTGGCCTTATCTCGGCGCAGCTGGCCGATCCATTCTGCGTCTGTTCGTTGCGCGTGCTGTCGGTCGCGGTGTGGTTCACGTGACTGCGACCTGCGGCTGCGGCGCCTGCGACCTCGGGCGCGCGCGTACACCCTGATCGGTCTGGTGTTGTCGGGCTTGGCCCGCCGGGCTGGGCTCGGCGGGCCGCGCTGCTCGTCTCAGATGCGGCGTAGGACTGCCACGACGCGGCCCATGATGGTGGCCTCGTCGCCGTTGATCGGGTCGAAGGCCGGGTTCTGCGGCTGCAGCCAGACGTGCCCGTCGCGGCGCTGGAACGTCTTGACCGTCGCCTCGCCGTCGAGCATCGCCGCCACGATCTCGCCGTTGTTGGCCGTCGGCTGCTGGCGGACGACCACCCAGTCGCCGTCGCAGATGGCCGCCTCGAGCATCGAGTCGCCCTTGACGTGGAGCATGAAGACCTCGCCCTCGCCGACCAGCTCGCGGGGGAGGGGGAAGACGTCCTCCACGGCCTGCTCGGCAAGGATCGGGCCGCCGGCGGCGATGCGACCGAGCATCGGCACGTACGCCGGAGCCGGGCGCTGCGCCCGCGCCGCCTCCTCGTCGACGTCGGCGGGGGGACGCACGTCGACCGCACGGGGACGGTTGGGGTCGCGCCGGAGGAAGCCCTTCCGCTCCAGCTCCTTGAGCTGGTAGGCGACGCTCGACGGCGACACCAGCCCGACCGCCTCGCCGATCTCGCGCACGCTCGGCGGGTAGCCGTAGCGGTCCACCCAGTCCCGGATGAACTCGAGGATCCGTCGCTGCCGAGCCGTGAGCTCGGCGGCGGTCACGTCAGGGAAGCTGCTCACCACCGGTGCCACCGATCTGACCTCGGACGTCGCCGCGCGAGCCCGCGCGGCGCCCCGCTTGCGTGTGCTTGGCGACGCGGCTTCGGACGCGATTCTCTGCGGATGCTGCTGCCGGCTCGCCCGGTCGTCGGTCGACACGTCCGTCCTCCCTGGTCGGCTGTGATGCCCTAATTCGCGGTTCGGGTGACCATGACCGTATCGGTGGGTTGAGACAGTTTCAAACATCTGTACGAGATCCGTGTCCGGCGTGTCGCGCGTCTGGGGTCGACATCCGAACGCCTGTTCTGATAAACCATCGTACGTCCGTACTATCGAACTGGCGTTCGATCTTGGGGGTCGGGATGAGCGTGGTCGGCATTTCGGTCGATGTGACGAGCGCGTTGTCGAGGTTTCCACTGCGCCGCCGGGCGCGATCGGCGCGGCCGCGACTACGGCTGACCCGCCGCGGGCGGCTGGTCCTGGTCGTGCTGTTCCTGCTGGCCGTGGGCGGTCTGGCCGCGGTCCTGTCCCCGGCGTCCCGCGCCGCCGACCCGGCCGGTCCGCCGGCGATCGCGGTCGTCGAGCCGGGCGACACCCTCTGGTCCGTGGCTGCGCGGCACCGCCCGAGCAACTCACCGTTCGAGGTGATCTCGGAAATCCGCCGCCTCAACCACCTGGACGACTTCACGATCTTCGCGGGCCAGAAGCTGATCCTTCCGGGCGAGTGACCGGCCCGCGGCTCTGGTTGCGGACCTACCGCGCGGCGTCGCGTGTCTCTGCGCGACGGGGTGGGCGTGCGGGGGCGCTGCCGTGCTGCCGATGGCAAGGACTTGACGTCCGCCGGCTGGCACAACGGCACGGGGGAAGGGGTTGGCGGCACAGAGGTCACCGCGGTCTGGATTTGAGGGCGCGGCGGTGCAGCGCAGGGAATTCGACGGCCGGCGCCGGGCCAGACCTGCCGCGCGGCGTCGCGAGTCCCGGCACCACCGGCGTGGCGTGCGGGTGGGCGCGATGCTGCGCGGGGCCAAGGTCGCCTCGGCCGCTGGCAAGGACTTGACGTCGGCGTTTGGCCGGCACGACGGCACGGGGGAAGGGGTTGGCGGCACAGAGGTCAACGCGGTCTGAAGGGAGGGCGCGGCGGTTCAGCGCCGGGAATTTGACGGCGCGGCCGTGAGGCGGTGAGGCGGTGAGGCGCCGGGAGTTTGACGGCGTGCAGCTGCCGGCATCGGGCGGGCCAGGCGCGTGTCGGTGATCGCCGTGCGGGGGCCCGGGTCGAACCGAGACTTCCCGCGGGGCGGGTCGGCGTCGCGAAGTGGATGTTGCTGATTCGGCCTGGCTGGCGGCGGTTCCGTGGGTCGTCACCGTCGCCCGTGGCGCGGCGCTCCGGGCTCGGCCGCTCGCGTTTGCGTGGGCTCCGGGCAGGGCTCATGATGGGCCGCTCGCCGTGTCGAAGGTGCGCCGCCGAGGAGGTCCGAAGAGCGCGTCCGCGGGCGGTTCGTCCGACCGCGTCGGGCCGTCGGGGATGACCTTGTGGTGAATCACAGGGGTCACTCAGATCACGTGGAGACAGAAACGTGGCACTGGCGACACGCCCACCCAACTTGACCGCGGGACGTGGGCGGCCTACGGTCGAACCCCTAGATGTAGTAGTTACAGCTCTGTAAGTTGTCCACAGGTAGGGGTAGACTCGTCAGAGTTACCCACACCTTTCCCACAAGTTGTGCACAGCGGTATCCACCGGTGGTGGGTTGCCGTTGTCCACAGGCGTGCCCGGAAATGACTGCGACGGTCGTCCCGCGCGACGCCCAAAAAGTGTCAGAGGGTCCCACTAACGTGGCCCCGCAGGATCAGTTCAGGAGAGGAGGTCGTCGATGCGCTGCCCATACTGCCGACACCCCGACTCGCGGGTGGTCGACTCGCGTGAGGCCGACGACGGCCAGCTGATCCGGCGGCGCCGGTCGTGCCCCGAGTGCGGCAAGCGGTTCACCACCGTCGAGGAGGCCGTCCTCGCCGTGGTCAAGCGCAGTGGCGTGACCGAGCCGTTCAGCCGCACGAAGATCATCTCGGGTGTGCGCAAGGCCTGTCAGGGTCGACCGGTCGACGAGGACTCCATCGCGCTGCTGGCTCAGAAGGTCGAGGAGACCGTTCGGGCCAAGGGCGCCGCCGAGCTACCGAGCCACGACGTGGGGCTCGCCATCCTCGGCCCGCTGCGCGACCTCGACGAGGTCGCCTACCTGCGGTTCGCGAGCGTCTATCGCTCGTTCGAGTCGCTGAGCGACTTCGAGCGCGAGATCGAGACGCTGCGTGCGGCCGCCGCCGCGCGGCTCGAGGGCACCGCTGGTGCGGTTGTCGACGCGGAAACGCGTACAAAGTAAAGCTTTTGAATGTGTTCGTAAACGAGGGGGCAGGTGACATGGCGGGCGACGTTGCCGCTGGCAAGAGTCGAGCACGGGCCGTGGGGGCGACCGGGCTCAAGGTCGAGCGGGTGTGGACGACCGAGGGCGTCCACCCTTACGACGAGGTGGCGTGGGAGCGCCGCGATGTGGTGATGACCAACTGGCGCGATGGCTCGATCAACTTCGAGCAGCGCGGGGTCGAATACCCGGAGTCGTGGAGCGTCAACGCGGCCAACATCGTCACCACCAAATACTTCCGCGGCGCCGTGGGCACCCCGGAGCGTGAGTGGTCGCTCAAGCAGCTCATCGACCGCGTGGTGAAGACCTACCGCAAGGCCGGCGAGGACTACAACTACTTCGCCAACCCGGCCGACGCCGAGATCTTCGAGCACGAGCTGACCTACATGCTTCTGCACCAGGTGTTCAGCTTCAACTCGCCGGTGTGGTTCAACGTCGGCACACCGTCGCCGCAGCAGGTCAGCGCCTGTTTCATCCTCTCCGTCGACGACTCGATGGACTCGATCCTCGACTGGTACAAGGAGGAGGGGCTGATCTTCAAGGGCGGCTCCGGCTCCGGCGTCAACCTGTCGCGCATCCGCTCGTCGAAGGAACTGCTGTCCTCTGGCGGCACCGCGTCCGGGCCGGTCAGCTTCATGCGTGGCGCCGACGCGTCCGCGGGCACGATCAAGTCCGGCGGCGCCACCCGGCGCGCGGCCAAGATGGTCATCCTCGACGTCGACCACCCCGACATCGAGGAGTTCGTCGTCACCAAGGCCCGCGAGGAAGACAAGATCCGGGCGCTGCGCGACGCCGGCTTCGACATGGACCTCGGCGGCTCCGACATCGTCAGCGTGCAGTACCAGAACGCCAACAACTCGGTGCGCGTCACCGACCAGTTCATGCGCGCGGTCGAGGAGAACGGCCCGTTCGACCTGCGCGGCCGGCTCGACGGCGCGGTGATCGAGTCCGTCGACGCCAGCAAGCTGTTCCGCACGATCGCGCAGGCCGCGTGGGAGTGCGCGGACCCCGGCCTGCAGTACGACGACACGATCAACGACTGGCACACCTCGCCCGAGACCGGTCGGATCACGGCGTCCAACCCCTGTTCGGAATACCTGCACCTCGACAACTCGTCGTGCAACCTGGCGTCGCTCAACCTGATGAAGTTCCTCCGCGCCGACGGTGGCTTCGAGGTCGAGAAGTTCGTCAAGTCGGTCGAGTTCGTGATCACGGCGATGGACATCTCGATCTGCTTCGCCGACTTCCCGACCGAGAAGATCGGCGAGACGACGCGGGCCTACCGCCAGCTCGGCATCGGCTACGCCAACCTTGGTGCGCTGCTGATGGCCTCGGGCCTGCCCTACGACTCCGAGGGTGGGCGTGCGCTGGCCGGCGCGATCACGTCACTGATGACCGGCACCGCCTACCGCCGCTCGGCCGAGATGGCCGGCGTGGTCGGCGCCTACGACGGCTACGCCCGCAACGCCGAGCCGCACAAGCGGGTCATGCGCAAGCACGCCGCGGCCAGCGACGACATCAAGGCGTCGAGCCCGGTCGCGACCGCGATCGCCCGCGAGGCGTCGAAGCAGTGGCAGCTGGGCCTCAAGATCGGCGAGAAGTCGGGCTGGCGCAACGCGCAGGCCTCGGTGCTCGCGCCGACCGGCACCATAGGCCTGATGATGGACTGCGACACCACCGGCGTCGAGCCCGACCTGGCCCTGGTCAAGTTCAAGAAGCTCGTCGGTGGCGGCTCGATGCAGATCGTCAACCAGACGGTGCCGCGCGCGCTGCGCAGCCTGGGCTACCCCGAGGAGCAGGTCGAGGCGATCGTCGAGCACATCGCCGACCACGGCCACGTCGTCGACGCGCCTGGTCTCAAGCCCGAGCACTACTCGGTCTTCGACTGCGCGATGGGCGAGCGGTCGATCGCGCCGATGGGCCACGTCCGGATGATGGCGGCCGTCCAGCCGTTCATCTCGGGCGCGATCTCCAAGACGGTCAACATGCCGGAGTCGGCGACCGTCGAAGACGTCGAGAAGATCTACTTCGAGGGCTGGAAGCTCGGCCTCAAGGCGCTGGCGATCTACCGCGACAACTGCAAGGTCGGCCAGCCCCTGTCGGCGGCCAAGCCGGCCAAGGCCACGACGTCGACCGAGGTCGCGCCGGTTGCCGAAGCCGAGAAGGTCGTCGAGAAGGTCGTGGAATACCGGCCGGTCCGCAAGCGGCTGCCGAAGAAGCGCCCGTCGGAGACGGTGTCGTTCTCGGTCGGCGGCGCCGAGGGCTACCTCACCGCGTCGTCGTACCCCGACGACGGCCTGGGCGAGGTCTTCCTCAAGATGTCGAAGCAGGGCTCGACGCTCGCCGGCGTCATGGACGCGTTCTCGGTGGCGATCTCGATCGGCCTGCAGTACGGCGTGCCGCTGGAGACCTACGTCGCCAAGTTCACCAACATGCGGTTCGAGCCGGCGGGCATGACCGACGACCCGGACATCCGCATGGCCGCCTCGGTGATGGACTACATCTTCCGCCGGCTGGCGCTCGATTTCCTGCCCTACGAGCGTCGCGCCGAGCTCGGCATCTTCACGGCCAAGGAGCGGGCGGCCCAGATCCGCGCCGAGGCCGAGGCGGAGGCCGCGTTCGACCACACCCAGATGGCGTCCTCGGCACCCATCGAGGCCAAGCCGGCTGACGAGAAGGCGGACGAGAAGGCCGCCGACGACAAGGCCGACAAGACCGAGCCGGTGGCCAAGGCTTCCGTCACCAGCGGCGGCCCGGTGCAGATCGCGGCGCCGTCGCCGCGGGTCGGTTCGTCGACGGAGCTGCTCGAGGCCGTGATCGGCAAGGCCGCCGACGCGCCGCTCTGCTTCACCTGCGGCACGAAGATGCGCCCGGCGGGCAGCTGCTACGTCTGCGAGGGCTGCGGCTCGACCTCCGGCTGCAGCTAGTCGGAATCTGACGGTTGGCCGGGTAGTGCCGGCCAACGGTCGGGCTGACCGGCGCGCGCAGGTCGGCAACCGAATACACGGCTGCCCGGGTGCTACGGCACCCGGGCAGTTCGCTCCCGGTGGCGGCTTCAGCCGGGTAGTTCCTTCGCGGTGGCGGCTTCAGCTGGGTAGTTCCTTCGCGGTGGCGGCTTCAGCCGGGCAGTTCGCTCGCAGGTGGCGACTTGAGCCGGGCGCTTCGCTCGCCGGCAGCGGCTCCCACAGGGCAGCTTCTCCCGGTGGCGGCTTCAGTCGCCAACGAACCCCAACGCCTACTGCTTCGGGTTGTCCGTGTGGGGCCGCTTGCCCAGCTGGTGCCAGTCCGTCTCCGACATGTCGACGTCGAAGTGCTTCGCGGCCTTCTTCAGGTTCGCGAACGCCTGGTCGCGTTCCTTGTCCGTCACGTCCTTGACCTGGTCGAAGCGCGCGATCGCGTTGCGCACGTGGTCCGCGTCGGTCAGCGGTTCCTTGCGCTTGTCAGGGAACGCGAACGCGGTGTCCGGGAGGCTGCGCTTCTCGCCGCTCGACAGGGTTCCTTCGTCGCCCTCGTTGACGGGCTTCCAGGTTGTCTCCATGCCACCGGGATACCCAGGTGATCTCCGGCTATGCGGCGCAGGCGGTCCAGTCGACCAGCACCCGATCCGGACGTTGGGGGTCGATCCGGGCGGCGAACGGGAGGCCGTCCTGCGCGCGGCCCAGGAAGGGCTCGGCGATCGGGCCCAGGTAGAGGGCCGGGTACGGCGGGCCGCCGTCCACCCGGCGCACCGACATCAGCACCTCGAGCACCGGCTCCCGGTCGACGTACGCACCGGTCTCGCGCAGGTCGAGCGGCTGGGCCTCGCCCGGAACGCCGGTCTGGGCGAGGTCGGTCAGGTCGTCGCGCAAGGCACTCGTGGTGGTCATGCCGGTGGCGTCCTCTCGTCGTACGGATGATGCCTCTTGGGATATAACCGGCGAAGGGTATTCAGGCAGCGGACGACCGGTCCGATAGGTCCGATAGGGTACGGGTGGAGCGGTGACCTCAGCGCAGGGCGGCGAACCGAGGCCGCTCGCCGGGCGACCGTTGCGGCAACCGCACGACAGCCGGATGCCGGACGATCCGGCGTACCAGGAAGAGATCATCAAGGCCCACGACGGCGCGCTCGCCGCCGACGAGGCCGGATATCTCGACCCGCGGACCGGGTTGTTCGTCCTTTCGGCCGGCTTCCTGGCCAGGCGCGGCACGTGTTGCGGTCGCGGCTGCCGGCACTGTCCTTATGTGAACTAGGGTTCGCGCCATGACTCGCTACGTCGTCATCGGGGCCGGCATCGTCGGCCTGGCCACCGCGCACCGGATCACGATCGACCATCCGGACGCGTCGGTGACGGTGATCGACAAGGAGGAGCGGGTCGCCGCGCACCAGACCGGGCACAACAGCGGCGTCATCCACGCCGGGGTCTACTACAAGCCGGGCAGCCTCAAGGCGCGGCTCTGTGCGGCCGGCCGGGCGTCCATGGTCGACTTCTGCGCCACGCACGGCATCGCGCACGAGGTCTGCGGCAAGTTGATCGTCGCGGCCGACGAGTCCGAGGTGCCTCGGCTGCACGCGCTGCACGAGCGATCCGTCGCCAACGGGCTGGCGGTGCGGCTGATCGGGGCGGCCGAGGCCAGGGAGTACGAGCCCGAGCTGCGCTGCGTCGAGGCCTTGCGCGTCGAGTCGACCGGGATCGTCGACTTCACCGCGGTCTGCACCACGCTCGCCGACCTCGCCGAGAAGGCGGGCGCCACGATCAGGCTCGGCACCGCGGTCACCGGCATCGAGATCCGCGGCGGCGAGCAGATCGTGCACACCACGTCCGGCGACGTGACCGCCGACGTCCTGATCAACTGCGCCGGCCTGCACGCGGACCGGGTGGCCCGCCTCGCCGGGGTGGAGCCGCCAGCCCGAATCGTACCCTTTCGGGGTGAATATTATGAATTGACGCCCGAGCGGCGAGGCCTGGTCCGCGGCCTGATCTACCCGGTCCCGGACCCGCAGTTCCCGTTCCTCGGCGTCCACCTGACCCGCATGATCGACAACACCGTCCACGCCGGACCCAACGCGGTGCTCGCGCTGGCCCGCGAGGGTTATCGCTGGAGCAAGATCAACCCTAGGGACATCGCGGACTTCATCGGGTACGCGGGCCTGTGGCGCCTCGCTCGCAAGCATTTCGGGTACGGGGTGACCGAGGTGCGCCGGTCGCTCAGCCGCCGCCTGTTCGCGCAGAGCCTGGCCCGCCTCGTGCCCGCGGTCACCGAGCGCGACCTCGTGCCGGCCGGCGCCGGCGTCCGTGCCCAGGCCATCGCCCGCGACGGCGCCCTGGTCGACGACTTCCTGATCGTCGCCCGCGACCGGCAGGTGCACGTGCTCAACGCACCGTCACCAGCGGCGACGAGCTCTCTGGAGATCGCTAAGCACATCGTGGCCCAACTCCCGAGCTGACCGACGGACAACCCGGGCTTCCGCCCCGCCGGACGAAGCCGTATCTTTTCGGGCGGCGCACTCCCGTGCTGATCAAGCGTCGATCGAGGAGTTGTTGTGGTCCTGCCGCGTAGCCGCCACAGCGACCCGCCCGCCCGACCATCCAGGTTGGACGGTCGCCGGGTCGGCCGGCTGGCCTGCCTGGGCGCGGCCGCGACCCTCGCCGCCGGCGCCCTCGCCGGCTGCGCCGAGGACCCGCCGCCGCAACAGCGCATCACCGCGCCGCTGCGCACGAACTTCCCCGCGGCCACGGCGGGCGGCGCCTGCGTCTACTTCGACTACGCCACGATCGAGAAGGCCATCGGCGTACGTTTCGCCATCTCCGCCGCCAGCCAGAGCGGCCAGACGACCACGTGCGTGGTCCAGCCGGTCCAGGCCGACCTGCCCGACCTGGCGCTCACGATCAGCAAGACCACGGCCGACGCCGAGATCTTCAAGTCGGACGTCGTCCCCGACAAGGGCGCGACGACGGTCAAGGGCCTGGGGCTGGCGGCCTACCAGTCGCCGGTCGCGGCCACGAAGACGACGGGCCCGGGGCTCGAGGTGTGCTGGCTCACGAAGGACAAGCGACTCATGTCGCTGCGCTTCACCGGCGTCCCGGACTCACCGGCACCGCCGAAGTCGTTCGGACCGCAACTGGTCGCCCTCGCCAAACACGTCGAGGCGGCCAAGCCACCGAGGAAGCCCTGACCGGGAACTGCCCGCTCCACCCGACCGCCGGGACGGGAACGACCCCGAAGGCGAGCGACCTCGACTGCTCTGAGCGAGCCCACCTCACGAACCAGCACCTCAGAACAAACCCACGAAGTGGCGTAATTCACCGTCAAGAGGGACAACCGACCCCGCGAAAATGGCGAGGGCCCGTCCCCGACCGGGACAGGCCCTCGCCAAAAAGCAAGATCTCAGTGAGCCGCCACAAACACCCGCGACGCGACCTCGCGCGGCAGGCGGACCTGGTCGCCCGAACGGTCGATCATGACGCCGTCGCGCTCCTGGGCCACCGTCACCATCGCGCCCGGGTCGACGCCGGCCGCGTGCAGTTGCCGCAGGACGTCGGAATCCGTCTGGACGCTCTCGCAGATCCGGCGCACGATCACCTGGCCGGTCAGACCCGGGAACGCCAGGTTGCGCTCCTTGTGGTCGAAGCCGTCGGCCTCCGCGGGCGGGTTGCCCAGGGACTCGAGGCCCGGGATCGGGTTGCCGTAGGGGGAGCGGGTCGGGCGGTTGAGCAGGTCATATACCTTCTGCTCCACCGCGTCGCTCATCACGTGCTCCCAGCGGCAGGCCTCTTCGTGGGCCTCCTCGTAGGGCATGCCGATCACGTTGACGAGCAGCAGCTCCGCGAGCCGGTGCTTGCGCATCACCGAGACCGCCTGCTCGCGCCCCAGGTCGGTCAGGTGCAGGTGGCGGTCGCCCTCGACGCGCAGCAGGCCGTCGCGCTCCATGCGGGCCACGGTCTGTGAGACGGTCGGGCCGCTCTGGTGCAGCCGCTCGGCGATCCGGGCGCGCAGCGGGGGCACACCTTCCTCTTCCAACTCGAGGATGGTGCGCAAATACATCTCGGTCGTGTCGACAAGGTGATTCACGGCAGAAGGCCCTCCTAGCTGTCGATATTACCTCGCCACGCCGACAACCCCGACGCCGCGAAGGGCGCGGGGCGGGGCAAGCTGATCGACCGTTACACGCTCGAACCGGGCCTGCTGGAGTTCCTCCTCGCCGACGTGCCCACCGAGCCGGAGTTCGACCTGCTCGCGCTGCGCACCGCGGTGGCAGCGGCCGCAGCGGAGCACCCGGGGACGTGGCAGGTCCGCACGCTCGCCGCCCCGGTCGTCACGGTCGCCGTGGCCGTGCCCACGCCGGCCTCGGGGTCGACGGCCGTCCGGGTGGAGCCGGGTTCCGTCCTTCCGCCGGGCGGCGTCCGCGTCTGCGGACACGCGCTCGCAAACGACCACCTCACCGTGACCGTCGACGCGGACGGGACGCTGGACCTGCTCGGCGCGGACGGCACGCGGCTGACCGGCGTCGGGCGGCTCGTCGACGGCGGCGACCGGGGCGACAGCTACAACTACGGGCCGCCGGCGCACGACCGCCTGGTCGACGCGCCGACCCGGGTCGAGGTCGAGGTCGTCGAGACCGGCCCGGTGCGCGGCGGCATCCTGGTCCGGCGGGCCTACGACTGGCCGGCCGCGCTCGCCGACGACGTCGACCACCGCGCGGCGCAGACCCGGCCGGTCACCGTCGAGACGCTGGTGCGGCTGCACGCGGACGAGCCGTTCGTCCGCGTCACCACGCGCTTCACGAACCCGTCCGCCGACCACCGGCTGCGCTTCCACGTGCCGCTGCCCGCGCCGGTCGCCGGCTCCGCCGCCGAGGGCCAGTTCGCCGTCACCGAACGCGGACTGACCAGCGAGGGCGGCTGGGGCGAGTACCCGCTCCCGACGTTCCCCGCCTCCTCGTTCGTGACCGCCGGCCCGGCCACCGTGCTGCTGGAGCACACCGCCGAGTACGAGGTCGTCGGCGACGAGCTGGCCGTCACGCTGCTGCGGGCGATCGGGGCGATCAGCGTCAACCTGCACCCGCTGCGCGACGAGCCCGCCGCCCTGCACCTGCCGGCGCCCGGCGCGCAGTCGCTCGGCCGCGAGGTGGTCTCCCGCCTCGCGATCCTGCCGTCCGCGCACGGCTGGCGCGCCGCCGAGGCCGTCCGCGCGGCGGAACTGTTCCGCAACGACGCGGCGGTCCGGCGCGGCGCCGCCCCGGCCGCCGCTCCCCTGCCCGCCTCCGACACCGGCATCCGCGTCGGCGGCGGCGACGTGGCGGTGAGCGCGGTGCGGCCGGTGGCCGGCGGCACCGAGGTCCGGCTCGTGGCGATGGCGCCGGAACCGGTCCACGCAACCGTCGCCGGCCCGTTCACGACGGTCGACACGACCACCCTGCTCGGCGAGGCGCTGGCCCGGGAGCCGGCCGCGGGCGAGCTCGCGGTCGCGCTCGCGCCGTGGGAGATCCGCACCCTTCGACTGAGGAAGCAATGACGCTTACCAGAGCCGCCCGGCGGCCGTTGTTACGGGAACGCCGGCGGGAGACGCTGTACGCGATCGCGTTCGTGCTGCCCGCCGCGATCGGGTTCGTCGCGTTCTACCTCACCCCGGCGATCCGTGGCGTCTGGCTCAGCTTCACCAGCTACGACCTGTTCACCCCGGGCGAGTTCGTCGGCGGCGCGAACTACGCGAAGGTCGTCGACGACCACGTCTTCTGGAACGCGCTGCTGGTGACGCTGGAGTACGTCGTCGTCAACATCGGCCTGCAGACCGCGGTCGCACTGCTGCTGGCGGCGCTCATGCAACGGCTGGCCCGGTCGATGGTCATCCGGGGCATCCTGCTCGTGCCGTACATGGTGAGCGGTGTGGTCGTGGCCCTGCTCTGGCAATGGTTGCTCGACTACCAGATCGGCATCGTCAACAACGCGCTCGACTTCGTGGGCCTGCCGCGCCAGTCGTTCTTCGGCGACCCGGCGCTGGCGATCGTCACGGTCGCGCTGATCAACGTCTGGAAGAGCATGGGCTACACGGCGCTGCTGCTCTTCGCCGGGCTCCAGGCCATTCCCAAGGACGTGTACGAGGCGGCGGCCATCGACGGCGCCTCGGAGGTGAAGGCGTTCTGGCGGGTGAGCCTGCCGCTGCTGCGGCCGGTGCTGGCGCTGGTGCTGATCGTCTCGCTGATCGGCTCGTTCCAGATCTTCGACACCATCGCCGTGACCACGAAGGGCGGCCCGGTCAACGCGACCCGGGTCATCTACTACTACATCTACGACCTGGCCTTCAACAGGTACGACTTCGGTTACGCCTCGGCGATCGCGCTGATCCTGTTCGTCATCCTGCTCGGGGTCACGCTCGTCCAGCTGCGGCTCACCCGCGCCAACAGGTCCGATCTCGCGTGAGCCGGCTGGAGAACCGCATGAACCGCATCCGCGCCGGCCGCGTCGTCGGCTGGGTCGTCCTCGGCCTGTTCCTGCTGATCACGTTGTTCCCCTTCTACTGGATGCTGCGCACCTCGTTCTCCACGAACGGCGCGCTGCCCAGCCACGCGAACAGCTTCCTGCCGGCCGAGACCACGGTCGACGCGTACCGCCGCGTGCTCGGCCTGTCCAGCGTCAACGAGGCGCTGCGGCAGGGCGGCTCGACGGCGACCGTGAACTTCTGGCTCTACCTGCGGAACTCGTTCGTCGTGGCCATCTCCACGACGGTGGTGCAGACGTTCTTCGCAGCGCTGGCGGCCTACGCGTTCGCCCGCCTGCGGTGGCCGCTGCGCAACTTCGTCTTCACGCTGTTCCTCGCCGCGCTGATGGTGCCGCCGATCTTCACGACGCTGCCGAACTTCGTGCTCATCCGGGATCTCGGGCTGCTCAACACGTTCCTCGGCATCGTGCTGCCCAACCTGCTGATGTCGCCGTTCGCGGTGTTCTTCCTCCGGCAGTTCTTCCTCAACATCAGCCACGAGATCGAGGAGGCGGCCCGGCTGGACGGCGCCGGGCACCTGCGGATCTTCTTCCGCATCATCGTGCCGATGAGCGCCGCGCCGATCGCGACGCTGGCCATCCTCACGTACGTCGCCGCCTGGAACGACTACTTCTGGCCCCTGCTGGTCGGCCAGGACGAGAACGTCCGGGTGCTGACCGTCGCGCTCGGCATCTTCAAGGCGCAGACGCCCAACGGCGGGCCCGACTGGGCCGGGCTGATGGCCGCGACGGTGATCGCGGCACTCCCGGTCATCGTGCTCTTCACGCTGCTCGGCAAGCGCGTCATCAACTCGATCCAGTTCTCGGGATTGAAGTAAAGCCCTCAACCGAAAGGAACCACGCAACGATGAAGTGGCGTAGAAGTGCCGTCGTGGCGACGGCGGCGCTGGCCGCTGCCGGCCTCCTGGCCGGGTGCGGCTCCTCCGGATCCGACTCGGACTCCGGTTCCGGTGACAAGGTCAGCCTGAGCTACTGGCTCTGGGACGCCAACCAGCAGCCCGGCTACCAGAAGTGCGCGGAGGCGTTCACCGCCGCGAACCCGAACATCAGCGTCACCGTCAAGCAGTACGGCTGGGACGACTACTGGAGCAGCATCACCACGGGTCTCGTCAGCGGCACCGCGCCGGACGTGTTCACCGACCACGCGTCGTACTTCCCCACCTTCGTCGAGAAGCACCAGATCCTGCCCATCGACGACGAGGTCGCCGCGCAGAAGGTCGACCTGGCCGCGTACCAGAAGGGCCGACCGCACCGCCACCGCGTACGCCCGGAACAACGAGACCAACGCGGAGGCCGCGGCGACCGTCTGCGGGCGGGGC
>NZ_JBFAIU010000132.1:0-19155 GCF_040654855.1 Asanoa sp. NPDC050611 | reverse complement strand
CGCGATGCCGACACGACGGCCGCGGCGCGGCAGTGGCTGCCGAGCACGGACCGCGATGCCGACGCGACGGCCGCGGCGCGGCAGTGGCGAGCTGTCTCCTGCGGGCTGCTGCCGCGGACGGCCCGAGGGATGGGCGGGGCGGCCGTGGCCACGCGCGGGCTCCCGCGCGTCGGCTGCCGGCCACCGACTACCGCGCGTGGGTGCCGGGGGCGCCGGCTCCCGAGCGCGGGCTCAGGTCCCGTTCGGATCGGCCCGTTTCGGCCGGGCGCGGACGTGCATCCGCTCGCCCTGTGCGCCGAACAGGCTGAGCACCTCGGCCGGCTCGGCGTACGGGTTCGTGATCGCGTGCGGGGTGCGGGTGTCGAACTCGGCGGCCTCGCCGTCCCGCAGCGTGAGGTCGTGCTCGCCGAGCTGCAGCCGCACGCGGCCGGTGAGCACGTACATCCACTCGTACCCCTCGTGGGTCTGCAGCTCGTAGTCCCGCGCCGGATAGCGCGCCGGGATGATCTGTTTGAAGGCCTGCAGGCCCCCCGGGCGGCGGCTGAGCGGCAGCCAGGTGACCTCGCCCCGGCGGATCGGGCGGGCGTGCACGCGCGGGTCGCCGGTCTCGGGCGCGCCGACCAGCTCGTCGAGCGCCACCTGGTGTGCGCGGGCCAGCGGCAGCAGCAGCTCGAGCGTCGGCTTGCGGCGGCCGGCCTCGAGGCGCGACAGGGTGCTGATCGAGATGCCGGTCGTGTCGGAGAGCTCGGCCAGGGTGGTGCGGCGCTGCTTGCGCAACGCACGGAGCCGTTCGCCCACTTCGCGCGCGTCCATGCCCTCGAATTTGCCAGACTGGCAACGAATGTTGCCACTCTTTCGGGCGGCGAGGGAGCGTGGGGCGCATGGAAACGTATGACGTCATCGTCGTCGGCGGCGGCCCCGCGGGGCTGGCCGGCGCGCTCACTCTGGCCCGGGCCCGCCGCTCGGTGCTGGTGGTCGACAACGGCACGCCACGCAACGCGGCGGCCGGTCATGTCCACAACTTCCTCACCCGTGACGGCACCCCACCCGCCGAACTGCTCGCCGCCGGCCGCGCGGAGGTCGCCGGCTACGGCGGTGCGTTCACGGCGGGTACGGCGACCGGGGCCAAGCCGTCCCCCGACGGCGGCTTCACCGTGACCCTCGACGACGGCCGCACCCTCGGCGCGCGGCGCCTGCTGGTCACCACCGGCCTGGCCGACGAGCTCCCCGACATCCCGGGCCTGGCGGGCCGGCTCGGCAGCGACGTGCTGCACTGCCCGTACTGCCACGGCTGGGAAGTCCGCGACCAGGCGATCGGCATCATCGCCACCAGCGCGGCGGTCACCCACCCGGGCCTGCTCTGGCGCCAGTGGACCGCCGACGTCACGGTCGTCCTCAACGGACACCCGGCCCCGACCGGCGACGACGCGAAGCTACTGGCCGCCCGCGGCGTCAAACTGGTCGAGGGCCGCGCCACGTCCCTGGACCCGGACCGCACCCTGCACCTGGCGGACGGCGAGAAGCTGACCCGCGACGTCTGGGTCGTCCCGACCCGCATGGTGGCGCGCTCGGAGCTGCTGACCGACCTCGGCGTCGAGACGGAGCCGGTCATGATGGGCGACATCGACCTCGGCGTCGCCGTCAAGGCGGACGCGACAGGCGCGACGTCGGTGCCGGGCGTCTGGGTGGCCGGCAACGTCACGGACGTGCGGGCCCAGGTCATCGTCAGCGCCGCGGCGGGCCTGAACGCCGGCGCCATGATCAACGCAGACCTGGTCATGGCGGACGCCCACCGCGCTGCGCGCTAATCGGGGCAAGCCAGGCGACCGCCCGCCGGGCAAGGCCCCAGCGCGCGCCCAACCGGGGCAAGCCAAGCGACCGCCCGCCGGGCAAGGCCACCGCGCGGCGCGCTGACTGAGGCAAACCAGGCGAACGCCCACCGGGCAAGGCCACCGCGCGGCGCGCTAACCGGAGCAAGCCGGGCGACCGCCCACCGGGCAAGGCCCCGGCGGGCAGGAGTCCGGCGCCACGCGGCCGCTTCGCGACCGCAGAAGCGATGACCAACGCGGACCCGGGCGCCGCGGCCTGCCAACCGGCCGTCATGACCCACCGCGAAGCCCGGCAACCTAGCGGAGCAGGCTCAGGTCGTTCCAGTCGTCGAGCACGTCGTCGTAGCCACGGTCCCGGGCCAAGCGTTCGAGGTCGCCGAACAAGGCCGACGGCTGGTCGGTCATCGCGCCGATCAGCCGGTCGGCCGTCCACGGGTCCGGGAGCGGATAGCGCGCAAGCTCCCAACGCAGGTACTTGTTGTAGGGCCGCACCCGCCCGTACAACGCGAACAGCGTCCACAGGAACCACGACGCGGCCTCGATCTCGTCGAGGCGCGCCAGGTCGGCATGCCCGTCGCGGCGGCTCTTCGCCGCCCGGTAGACGAAGTTGACGTAGCCGTCGAGGTGTTCGCGGACGAAACCGTCCACTTCGGAAGGAGCCAGCGTCCCCTGGGCGCGCACCAGCTCCGCGATGCGCCCGTCGAGGCGGTCGAGGAGCACGACCGCGTCCCGGTACGCGTACCGCTGCCAAATGTCCGACACGTCCGCCAACTCGTCCACCGTCAGCACGGCGAGGTCCAACGAACCGGCCGGCAACGACACCCGCTCCCGCACGACCGCGATCACGTCATGATCCGAGTGCGGCCCCGCCGTCCCGCGCGCCTGCGAGCCGGACAGGATCAGCCCCACCACCGCGGGCTCGGCCCGCAACGCGTCGATCACCCACTATTTCTATCTGACGACCACAATCTATTTTTCAGCTCGCCTAGCAGTCAGGGATGACCTGGCAGGCGCTGTCGATCTCTCCATCAACAACCAGCCTGTCGATTGCCTCGATCATGGCGGCGATGCCTGGCCGAGGCGTGATGACGAGGTCTGTCGTGTAGAAGTACCGGCCTCCGGCCGCCTCGCCGGTCTGCGCCCACCGCCGAAGCACGGCGTCGATCGGCGTCGAGGGTCATGAGGCTCACGTAGTAGGTCGGGCTCTCCGGCGACGGTCACGTAGATGTCCTGGTCCTGAAGTTGTTCCAGGTCTTCGTTTCGATCGGCGGGAACCGTGCGACGAACCGTTCGCGTTCAACGACGAGGAACGGCCCATCTTGAGTGATCTCCATGACCAGCCTCGGGGTCGTGTGTTGACGCGGCCCTGCCCAGCTCGACTGGCAGACGACAACTGTTGAGCGACAGCGAAACGTCAGTGAAAACGACATCGAACGTCGGTGACCTCACGGGTTGGCCTTCGGTCTGAGGGCCAGGAACAGGAACTGGCCATTGTCGGACTGCCGTTCAGGGTAGTTCGACGAACGCCAGTCCGACGGCAGCCAGTTTCGTTTGCAGGTTGATGTCGCTGGTGGCGGCGTAGAGGGCTGAGCCCGGGTGTTTGGACTGTAGGAGCAGAGTCGAGGCTACGAACCGGTCGTCGGGCACGGCTAGGTCGAGCCAGGACGGTAGCTGGTCGGCCTTGGGTTCGATGTGCTCGAAGACGGCGTACACATCGCCAGCTACCCGGACGCCGGTGCGTACGTCGCCATTGGTTCGAAGGCCCGTAAGGCGTCGATCGGCGCGGTTGGCTGCCTCACGGAGGTCCTGAGATCGGCCGGCGCGCTTGAGATCGTCGAGTTCGCGCAGCACGACGGGTAGGAGATGAGCAATGTACCGGCCCCCGAGGGCGCCGACGTGGGCCGCCAGGTCCGGGTTGTCGATCAGGGTGTTGGTGTCCACGACAAGCCGGGCGGCGTACTCGTCCGTCGGCAGCAACCCGGCGAGCGAGCGGAGATCCGCCACGTCAGCGTTGATCATCTCGGCGGCCCGCTCAAGAGTCGACGGGATATCGTGAGTTGGTGTACCTGCGGCGGCGGGCGAGCCACCGCAACCAGGTGTGGGAGGGCGCATCGCCGTGGCCAGGCAGCGCGGCGTGTACACCGGTCGCAAACCCGCGCTCACCTCTGAGCAGGCGCAGCAGTTGCGCGAGCGCGCCGCCGCAGGCGAGAAGAAGTCCGTGCTGGCACGGGAGTTCGGTATCAGCCGGGAGACGGTCTACAGCTACCTGCGCCCGACCGCCGTCACGGGCTGACCGGCCGGGCAGAGCCGGTCCAGCGCGGCGGCGTCCGGCAGGAAGTCGGCGGGGACACTGCTGTTCTAAAGAAAGGCGATCTCGGCACCAGGGCCAGATTTAGGTCGGCGACGGGTAGCACTCCCTGGCGCAGCTGGAGGCGATGAACTCCGTCAACTCGGGGCCGGGATGGAACCATTCGCTGCCAGGTAGGCGCAGGTAGGCGAAGCGCTCATGGAGTTGATCTTCCAGCTGCTTGCGTTCCTTCTTGCGGTCTTCGGCGATGACGTGCAGCACCTCTAGGCCGTGGGGGTTGCCGGTGTGGAAGGAGCGCATCCGCTCGTACGGGCCTCCGCCGGCCTCACCAATCTTGACGTAGGGGCCGCTGGCGACGAAGTACACGCCGGCATAGCAGTGCTCCAAGCCGGGGTCGCCGAAGTCGCCGAAGACTTCCTGGCTGGCTTCGATCATGGCTTCTTTCGGGTCGCCAAGGGTGCCGTACCTGCGGATCTTCTGTCGGTATCGGCCGACCAGCCGTTGCCGGCCCCGGAATTCGTCGTAAGTGGTCATCGCTTGCGATTCTGCCTGGCAGCGCGGGTCGTGGCCGGCCGGTCTGCGCGGTGGCAACCTCGATGCAGAGCCGTCCGTGTTCGGCGTGGTCGGCCAGTCTGGTACGCAGCCGGTCGGTGTCGGCGGCCGCGGCGCCGGCTTGCTCGGCGACGAGCTTGGGCGCGGACGGTGGCGAGACGTGCCCGACTGCCGTCACGTGCTGACCGGCCGGGCAGAGCCGGTCCAGTTCGGTGGCGTTCGGCGGGAAGTCGGCGGGGACCCTGCTGGTCTGGAGGAAAGCGATCTCCCGTTCCCACACCTCGCGGCGGCGGCTGCCCAGCGTGAGCAGCCCCCGAAGTTGCCGGGCGCTGGCGGGTTCCGCTCGGGCATAGCGAGTGCCTCCTCCGCCGCGGTGTTGAGGTCGAGCCAGGGGAGCGGTACAGGAGGGCCGGTCGCCGTCGTACACCCGGGCGGGCGGGGCCGGCTGGATAGCGGGGCCGAGAATGCCGCGAGCAGTGAGCCGGCCGTCGGCGGCCAGTTGCACCGCGACTGCGGCCGCATGCAGCCTCACCTCCTGGACCGGGCCATATCAGGTTGTCGTACGGCTGCCAGACCTCCAGCCCGGCCCGTGCCGGATACCCGCTGGAGACCCAACCTGGCGGCCTCCGGCGGTGCCGATTATGTCCAGAGTCATGGATGGCACAATTGGCACAGCTTTCGTGGTTGGCACTGTGCCATCTGTGCCATCGTTGAATCATGACTCCCATCCCGCTGTCCCAATGGGCCGACCGCAACGGCATCCCCCGCCGGACCGCCTACAACTGGGCGAAGAATGGCAAGATCAACGTGCCGATCCACCGCACCCTCACCGGTCGCCTAGTCGTGCTCGACGACGAGGGCGAGACCACCGACGAGGCCCATCCGTTCGTAGCGGCCTATGCCGAGGCGCTCAGTCTGCCGGTGGGCGTACACGCCCGCGATATGCACCACTCTCCGGTTCTTGAGGCTTGGGGCATTGACCTGTACGACACTGTCGCCGACGACCTGCGTCCCGTGGTGCTACAGCTGGCCCTGGCCGCTGCCTGTGCGCGGCCGAAGCGTGACGTCTGGTGGCGGCTGGCGGACTGGCTCGGCCGCGTCGAGCTCGCCGACTGGTACACCTCGACCGGATTCCCGCAGGTAGCCGCCCTGCTACACGACCGCCAGCCGATCACCGACCAGGAAAGCTACCTGGAGTGGTGGCCCTGTGGCGTCGGCTCGCACACGTTTTGGCAGGACTTCGACGCTGCCGCTGCGCAGGCCGCCAAGGACGCTGGACTGGGGCCAGCTGACAGCAACGACGCCGTCGGCTGGCTAAGCGAGTCCGCCCTGCCCGACAACATCGCGATCGCCGGCCGCCGCGACGGCCTGCGCACCCGGATCGACAAGCTGGCCGGCACCCGCACCGACCACGAGCAGGTCCCCGCCATCCCGGACCGCAGCGACCTATGGAGCCTGCGCGGCATGTACCCCGAGCCGGCCTGGGCCGTGGCCCGCCCCTACGCCCGGCGCACCGCTGAGAAGGTCTGTGCGATCGTTGGCTGGGACCCCGAAAGCCCGGCTCCACCCGACGGGCACCCGCTACGCGAGATCGGCTACCGAGCCTGCCTGCATGCCAGCGAGGCCGCGCTCGTCCCGCACGTGCACGACGCTCACCTCCGCGAGATCGACACCTTCCGACGGATCGCCCTCGGAAAGCTCTGGTAGCTGTCCCAGCCCCTGGGTGCGTAAATCCTCCCGCTGCGTCCAGCACCACGCGTCATTGGGCCCTCCCTGGTGAAAATGTCTTAGGACGAGCCCCGCGTGGCATGAGTAGGTCCGCACAGCAGAGGGCCGGAAAACCCGCCTCTGCGGTGCGGGCGGAGATCAAATCGCTGACGAACGTAGTCGTACCGACTGACGAATCATGTCGTCGCTACCGACAGATCGTGTCGCGAACCGCTGACGTCCCGCTGTCGCTCAACAACGACGGCCGCGCCGCTCACACTATCTGTGCTACCTCGGCAGCAACGAGCCCGTACAACATAAGGGTCATTATGGTGTAGCCGGAATTTCGGCGTCAGACACCGGTACGCAGATTATTGGATTACTGATAACAGCAATCCGATAACCATGTCACAGCGAACCCCGCCATCTCGTCTCGGGTAGCGAGTACCGCACCCAAGACTCGGGAAGGTGATCAGACATGCGGGTATTCGTTGCAGGCGGCAGCGGCGTCCTCGGCCGCCGGCTCGTGCCGCAGCTCGTCGAGCGGGGCCACCACGTGACGGCGACCACGACCAGCGCGGCCAAGCTGGACCAGATCCAGCGGATGGGCGCCTACGGCACCGTGATGGACGGCCTCGACGCGACCGCCGTCGGTGAAGCCGTCGCCGCGGCCCGCCCGGGACGTGGTCGTCCATCAGATGACCGCGATCTCGATGGCCCACGCCGGCAAGCCGGACATCAAGCACCCGGACAAGTGGTTCGCCAAGACCAACCGCCTCCGGACCGAAGGCACGGACCACCTGCTGGCCGCCGCGGAAGCGGCAGCAGTCCCCCACTTCGTGGCACAGGGCTACGCCTCCTGGAACGGCATCCGCGAGGGCGGCTGGGTCAAGACCGAGGAGGATCCCCTGGATCTTCTCCCGGGTACCGCCGCCAACGTCGGCCTGCGCGCCATGGCCCACGTCGAGGAGGCGGTCCTCGGCTACGGCGGCGCGGTCATGCGCTACGGCGCGTTCTACGGCCCCGGCGCCACCGACGACCAGGTCGAGCTGCTGCGTCGCCGCCAGTACCCGCTGATCGGTCGCGGCCAGGGCTACAGCTCCTGGATCCACCTCGACGACGCGGCCGCCGCCACGGTTCTCGCGGTCGAGCACAAGGCGCGCGGCGTGTTCAACATCGTCGACGACGACCCGGCCCCGGCCAACCAGTGGCTGCCGCACCTCGCGGCTAGCGCGGGCGCGAAACCGCCGATGCGGATCCCGACCTGGCTGGCCCGCCTGCTCGCCGGCGACCAGGCCGTGGTCATGATGACGGAGGGCCGCGGGTTCTCCAACGCGAAGGCGAAGCGGGAGCTGGGCTGGGAGCCGCGGTACCCGAGCTGGCGGCAGGGCTTCGAGGAAGGGCTGGCATGACGCGTACGCAGGAGTTCGAGGATCTGCGACCGCTCCTCTTCTCGATCGCCTACCGGATCCTGGGCAGCGTCGGCGAGGCCGAGGACGCGGTGCAGGAGACCTGGCTACGGTACGCGTCGTACCCGACCGAGCCGGCGTCGGCGAAGTCGTTCCTCGCGGCCGTGGTCACCCGAGTCTCGATCGACGTGCTGCGGTCGGCCCGGATGCGCCGGGAAGCGTACGTCGGGCCCTGGTTCCCGGAGCCTCTGCTCACCGACCCCTATGAAGACCCGGAGCGCTCCGCGGAGCTGGCCGACTCGGTGTCGATGGCGGCGCTGCTGCTGCTGGAGCGGCTGACCCCGCTGGAGCGGGCGGTGTTCGTACTCCGTGAGGTGTTCGCGTTCGACTTCCCCGACATCGCGCAGGCGGTGGGCCGTTCGGAGGCGGCCTGCCGCCAGCTCGCGGTGCGGGCGCGCCGGCACATGGACGAGGGCCGGCCCCGGTTCGAGGCGGACCGCCGCGAGCGCGCGGAGCTGGCCGACCGCTTCTTCGGCGCGTTCCGGGACGGCGACGTCGACGGGCTGCGCGCGCTGCTGGCCGCCGACGTCGAGATGGTCGGCGACGCGGGCGGCAAGGCACCGCTGTGGCGGCCGGCGTTCCACGGCCCGGAGTCGGTGGCGAAGGTGCTGACGTCGCTGGTCGAGCCGTTCCTGCGCATCGGCGGCGCCGTCGAGCCGCACGAGGTCAACGGGCAGCCCGGCGCGATCCTGCGCGACCGCGCCGGCCGGGTCCTCGCGACGATGGCGCTGGACATCCTCGAGGGCCAGATCCAGGCGGTCCGCATGGTGACCAACCCGGACAAGCTCGGCCACCTGGGGCCGGTCGGGGACAACTTCGCTACCCTGCGCGAGACGAACGAGGCCCGGGGAAAGGACACCTGATGACCTTCATCGAGGGCGTCGCGGACCGGCTCGCGGCGCTCCCGGGCGTCGAGGCCGTCAGCCTCGGCGGTTCCCGCGCGGAGGGCACCAACCGGCCGGACAGCGACTGGGACGTGGCGGTCTACTACCGCGGCCACTTCGAGGCGGCCGACCTGCGGGCGATCGGCTGGCCGGGCGACGTCGCCGAGGTCGGCGGCTGGGGCGGCGGTGTCTTCAACGGCGGTGCGTGGCTGACGATCGAGGGGCACAAGGTCGACGTCCACTACCGCGACCTGGCGGTGGTCGAGCACGAGCTCGCGGAGTCGCACGAGGGCCGCTTCGAGTGGGCGCCGCTGCTGTTCCACCTGGCCGGCATCCCGAGCTACCTGGTCGTGGCGGAACTCGCTGTCAACCAGGTGCTCCGCGGGTCGCTGCCGCGCCCGGACTACCCACCGGCCCTGCGCGCGGCGGCACCTGGGGTGTGGCGGCGACGAGCGGAATTGACCATGGGGTACGCCCGCGGCTCGCACGCCGCCCGCGGCCACCTGTCGGAGGTGGCGGGCCTGTTGGCAACGGCGGCCCTGCAGACGGCACACGCGGCGCTGGCGGCCCGCGGCGAGTGGGTGACGAACGAGAAGCGCCTCCTGGAACGGGCGGGCCTGCGCGGCATCGACACGATCGTGGCGGGCCTGCGGCCGGATCCGGAGGTGTTGACCGCCGCGGTCGACGAGGCGGAGGCCCTCTTCGCGTCGGTCGAAACGGCACAGCCCGCCTAGACCAGGCTCCCTAGGTCGGGCTCAGGGTCAGTCGGCGCAGGCCGTGTCGGTTCAGGGACGCTCGTTCGTCCGGTGCGAGCGGAGCGCGCCCGGTTGCCTTGCTGACCAGCGTCACCCGGTCCCAGCCGAGCTCCGCCAGCGCCGCGTCGCCGTCGGGCAGCAGGAGGTCGGTCAGCACGGCCGCCGCCCGTGGGGTCAGCCAGGGAGGCCGGCCCAGCGCCGCCGCCAGGTCAAGGCCGTGCACGCCGACCTCGACCACCCGGGTGACCAGGAACTCGGTCAGCGGCATCGCGTCGCCGTGCCTCGTGCGGACGACCCGGCCGGTGGGCTCCGCGGCGCAGCGAGACACCACCGACCGCCACGCCCGGTCGAAGTCAGCCGTCAGTGCGGCCCCCGATCCGGCCGAGACCGCCCGATCACGACCGCCGTCGATGCGGGCCGCGTCGACCACCGGCGCGAAGCGGTCGTCGGGCCGGTAGTAGCCGACCGCGTCAACCGTGGCCGACTCCGGCGCGGGGGCGTCGAGCATCCCCGGCACCCGGGAGACCGTGGTCACCACGTGTCCGACCAGGGCCGCCACGTCCCACGGCGGGCACGGCGTCGGCCGCGACCAGTCCGAGTCCGACAGGCCCGCCAGCACCGCACCCAACCGCGCCGCCTCGCCACCGAAGGCGTCAAGGCCGTCGAAGGCGTCCAGCGCGCTCAGGCCAGCACCTGCGCGAACCGCGCCGTGTCGATGTTGCCGCCGGACAGGATCACGCCGACCTTCCCGGCGAACTGGCCCGTCAGCACCGCCGCCAGGCCGGTCGCCCCGCTCGGCTCCAGGACGATCTTCAGCCGGTCGAAGGCGAACCGCATCGCGTCGCGGATCTGGTCGTCGGTGACCAGGACGATGTCGTCGACGAGGCGGCGGTTGACCGAGAAGGTCAGCTCGCCCGGGATGTCCGCGGCCTGCCCGTCGGCGATGGTGCGCGGCACCGGGATCCGCACCCGCTCCCCCGCGGCCAGCGACCGGCGGGTGTCGTCACCGTCGACCGGCTCGACACCGACCACCCGTGCCCCCGGATGAAGGCCCTTCGCCGCCGTCGCGGTGCCGGCGATCAGGCCGCCGCCGCCCACCGGCGCCACCACGACGTCGAGGGCGCCGACGTCCGCCAGCAGCTCCAGCGCCGCCGTCCCCTGGCCGGCGATCACGTCCGGGTGCTCGTACGGCGGGATCAACGCCAACCCCCGCGCCGCCGCCAGGGCCTCACCGAGCGCGACCCGGTCCCCCGTGTAGCGGTCGTAGGTCTGGATCTCCGCGCCGTAGCCGGCGACCGCCGCCTGCTTGGACGCGGGCGTGTCCGCGGGCATCAGGATGACGGCTGTGCTGCCCAGCTCCCGCGCCGCGAGGGCGACGGCCTGGGCGTGGTTGCCGGACGAGTACGCCGCGATCCCCCGCGCCAGCTGCTCGGGCGACAGCCGGGACACCGCGTTGTACGCGCCCCGGAACTTGAACGCGCCGATCCGCTGCAGGTTCTCGCACTTCAGGAACACCTCGGCGCCGGCGCGGGCGTCCAGGGTCCGGGAGCGCACGACCGGGGTGCGGTGTGCGACTCCGGCGATCCGCGCGGCGGCGGCCCGGACGTCATCGAGGGTGGGAGCGGTGCCGATCATGGAACGATTCTCGCATTGCCCGCCTCATGACCAGCGGTAGCGCCTGGCCACGGCCGCGCGCTCGCGCACCGAGCGGAACCCGGCCAGCGGGTCGTCGTCGATCATGTCCCATGGGTGCGGGCTCACCCACGGCCCGAGCATGGTGAACAGCTGGTCGGCGGTACGCACGTCGTCGGCCAGGGTCAGCAGCATCGCGAACGAGTTGGCGACGCCGACCCACCCGAGCGTGCGGGCGAACCGCGGGTGCAGGACCGACCGGTGCGCACCCCACTGCAGCGCCTCGCGGACCTGGCGGCTGTGCAGGAAGTCCATGCGCTCGCGTTCGGGCAGCTCGACGAGGTGCTCGAAGTGGGCCTCGGCGACCAGCTGGGCGGTGTGCGCGCCCTCGGGCGCCGCCATGGTCGACTCGGCGGCGAAGGCGTGCATCGCCTCGAGCGAGCCACCCCATTTCGGGCAGAGCTGCTGCAGCAACAGGAGCTGTCCGGTGACGGGGCACGGGTCGACCGCGGCCAGCGCGGCGTAGCGCCGGCGGGCCTCGGCCTCGCCCAGCTGCAGGCCGCGCGCCGTGATCAACCGCAGTGTCCACAGTGCTGGGTCGGCCGGCTGCCGTGCCGTCGCCTCGACGAGCAGCTCCTCCGTCTCCCGGAGCATCGCGTGGAACCGCGTGAACTGCTCCGCCGACACGTGGACCGCCCGCTGGGCGGTGCGGACCTCCCACGCGTCGGTGATCATGCGTTCGGCCAGCATGGCGGCGGCCGTGCTGTCGGCCGGGTCGGCGGCGTGCACCCCGGCCAGGAACGCCCGGTCGGCGTCCTCGCCGGCCCAGGAGATCATCCGGGTACGCGTGTCGCCGGGTTGCCGCGCGACGACCCCGGCGGCCGTGGCCCAGTCCCGGGCCGCGAGCGCCCGGCGCACCGTCGCGAGGTCGTAGTCGGCGGCGGACCGGTCGAGGACCAAGGGTTCGACATGAGGCGATGGGCGCGGCACGCGGCGAATCCTAAGTGATCATCACCGGGTGCCGCGGCCCCGCGGTCACGGCCTGGCCCGATGCACCGACCAGGCCCGCAGGAACGACCGTCCGAGCCAGCCCGCGATCAGCCACCCGCCGATGATGCCGACCACGCGCGCCTGCGCGATGCCGACGATCATGCCGATCGTGTACGCGAGTGCGGCGCCACCCACGGCGGCGGTGACGAGCCCGAGCGCGCCGAGCCGCAGCCAGGCCGGCCCCAACCGCCAGCGCCGGACGGTGGCCAGCGGGCCGGTCTGCGGCGCCGGGGCCGGGGCATGGCCCGGCATCCGCACCACGACCTCCGCCGGCACGTGCCGGTCGATCGCGTCGACGTTCAGGTTGGGGTACGCGTCCGGGTCGACGGACACCACGATGCCGTCGTGGCCGATCAGCACCCGCCGCCCGTCCGGATGGGCGAGCATGACCGCGCACTCGGCGTACAGGACGGTGACGGCCTCACCGTGCTCGCCGACGAAGCCGATGCCGTCGTCGCTGACGTGGAGCCGGGAACCGTCGGCCCGGCTGTGGCCGCGACCGCCGATCCTGCTCCCGGACGTGGTCGGCGCGGGCGTGTACCCGGCCCATTCGACGCCGCGTGGCGGGGTCATCAGCAGGGTCGTGCGGTGCGCGTCCTCGGCGACCGCGTGGGCGTCCTCGGCGGTGACCGCCCGCAGCGCCGCCACCTCGGTGTCGACGTCCCCCGGCGGCCGCCCGGTGAGCTGCCGGAACGCCTGGGTGGGCAGCAGGCCCGCGGCGGCGTCGGGTCCACCCGCGTCCCGGATCGCGCCGGCGGCCGCGACGGCGAACTCGGCCGGCTGGGCCGGTGCGGCCCGCAGCGCGGCGAGCACGTCGACGACGCCCCCGACCACGGCGTCCTGCTTCTCCTCGAGAGCGTCCACGTACGCGGTGACGGTGGCCTGTCCGTCGCCGCGCTCGGCGTACTCGACAGCCGTGGTGTACGACAGGCCGGTGTCGAGCCGCAGCGCCTTGTGCAGCCGGCGCTGCAGCAGGTGGGCGTAGACGATCGCGGCCGGCGACTCCGGCACGACCGCGTCGACCGCGGTGGCGGGGCCGCCGGCGTAGAACGCGGGCGTGACGGGCAGGGCCGAGGTGAGGGCCGGCAGAGGCTGCCGCCGCCCGGGCGGCAGGTCCAGTGACAGCCCGGCGGGCACGCCGTCGCCGGCGATCCACAGCACGGCGTTCTCGCGGGTGAAGTGGGTGGCCACCCAGGCCCGCAGGTCGTCGGCGGTCAGCGCGTGCAGCCCCCACTCGGGGTAGCTGACCAGGCCGTAGCCGCGGGCGCCGTACCGCCAGAGCGGCAGGTCGCGGGTCGGCCCGGAGCCGCGGCCGTGCTCCTCGGTGCGCAGCACGTCGCGTTCCAGCGCGAGCGGCCGGTGTCCAGGCCGGCCAGCGACCGGCACAGGCGGGTGAAGAAGTCGACGAGGTCGTCCGGGTCGCCCTGCGCGTAGAACGTCGTGGTGGACAGGCCGGTGCTGCCGTTGTGGTGGTACGCGCTGCCGGCGATCGGGTGCAGCGCGAGGTGCTCGACGAGGTGGGTGATGCCGCGGCGCGCGAGGGTCTCGTCGGCCTGGCCGACCCGGAACACGAGCCCGGCGCGCGGCGGTCCGACGGTCGGCGCGACCAGCGTGGCCACACCGTCGACCTCGGTGGGGGTCATGGCGCGGATCGTAAATGATCTTTCAGGTTGCCGGTGCCCCGAGGAGGTCGGCCGCCCGGGCCACGGCGGCGTGGATGGCGGCGCGGGACTGGTCGGTGTCGTCGAGGACGTCGAACGCGTGCTGCCCGTCCGGCACGTCGATGATCTCGACCGTCGCCGCCGCGGCGACGAACTCCGCCACGAATCCGGCGAGCAGCGGGCGTTCCCGGCCGACCCGGGTGAGCACGATCGGCGGGGCGGCGGCCCCGGCCTCGGCGATCGCGTCGATCGGCGCGAACCGCGGGTCGAGGTGCAGGCGGTCCTCGACCGGGAGGTGCGGCGCGGGTGAGGCGAGCAGCGGGTAGCTCAGGAAGATCGCGCGTAGCCAGGACGGGCCGTCGCGCAGCCAGTCGGCGGTGAGCAGCCCGCCACCCGAGAAGACCCAGTAGACGACCTCGTCGGCGGCGACCGCCGGGTGAGCGCGCAGTGCCGTGGCGGCCTCCGCGACGTCGTGGGCGGCGGTGACCGCGTCGACGGTGGGACCGTCGGGCCCGTCGACGACCCGCAGGCCGTGGTCGACGAGGCCGACCGCGAGCCCGGCGGCGCGCAGCAGCGCGGCGTATCCGATGTGGACCGGCCACCGGCGCGGCGGCACACCCAGGTCCGCCGGGATCGGCCCACCGTGCACCAGCAGCACCAGCGGGTGCGGGCCTGTCCCCTCCGGCAGGTAGAGGTCGACGTTCGCGGCCACCTGGACGGGCGGGGGCAGGTCGGGATGGTCGGCGACGAACGGGCGCAGGAACCGCGGAGTCTCGTTCACGCCCGGCAGTGTGCCCCCGCGCGACCCGGCACGCGAGCGAGAATCGGGCGGTGGCCGACCTCGAACCGCTGCTGCGTGACCTCGCACCACAGGTCCTGGGGGCGCTGGTGCGCCACTACGGCGACTTCGACGCGGCCGAGGACGCGGTGCAGGAGGCGCTGCTGGCCGCGGCGACCCAGTGGCCGGCCGACGGTGTGCCGGACAACCCGCGCGGGTGGCTGATCACGGTCGCGTCCCGGGCGCGGATCGCGGCATGGCGCAAGGACACGGCCCGGGAGCGGCGGGAGGAGACGGCGGCCCGGCTGTCGACCGCGGAGGGGCCGGCGCCCAGGCGCGACGACACCCTGACGCTGCTGCTGCTCTGCTGCCACCCGGCGCTGACGCCGGCCTCGCAGGTCGCGTTGACGCTGCGCGCGTTCGGCGGGCTGACCACGGCCGAGATCGCCCGGGCGCTGCTGGTCCCGGAGGCCACGGTGGCGCAGCGGATCAGCCGCGCCAAGCAGCAGATCAGGGCGGCCGGGGCGCGGTTCACCCTGCCACCGCCGGAGGAGCTGCCGGCGCGGCTGGCCGCCGTACTCCATGTGCTGTATCTGATCTTCAACGAGGGCTACACGGCCAGCTCCGGACAGCGGCTGCACCGCGTCGAGCTGTCCGCGGAGGCGATCCGGTTGGCCCGGCAGCTGCACACGCGGCTGCCCGGCGCGGGCGAGGTGGCCGGCCTGCTCGCGTTGATGCTGCTCACCGATGCCCGGCGGCCGGCCCGCACGCGCGCCGACGGTGCGCTGGTGCCGTTGGCGGAGCAGGACCGGTCGCGGTGGGACCGTGCCGCGATCGCCGAGGGTGTCGACCTGGTCAGCGCGGCGCTGACGACGACGGCGGTGGGGCCCTATCAGCCGCAGGCGGCGATCGCCGCGGTGCACGACGAGGCGCCGACCGCCGCCGACACGGACTGGCGGCAGATCCTCGGCCTCTACGACGCCCTCGACCGGGTCGCGCCGGGGCCGATGGTGACGCTGAACCGGGTCGTGGCCGTCGCGATGGTGCACGGGCCGCCGGCGGGCCTCGACGCGCTCGCGGCGGCGGCGCCGGCTCTGGAGGGTCATCATCGGGTCGCGGCGGTACGCGCGCACCTGCTGGAGATGGCCGGCGACCGGGCTGGCGCCCAGGCCGCCTACGAGCAGGCCGCCCGGCAGACGCTCAGCGAGCCGGAGCGGGCGTATCTCGCGGCGCGGGCGGCTCAGACCTCGACGTAGCCGCCGGTGCGCCAGTAGAGGCCGTCCTCGCGGGCCATGAGGCCGGTGTCGATCAGGTAGCGGCGCAGGGACACCCAGTCGCGCTCGTAGAAGGCGCGCAGGGCGGCGTCGACCTCCTTCTCGGCGAACTTCCGGCCGGGCTCGAAGACCGTGACGATGTGCTCGAGCACCACCTGGCGCTTGGCGGCCCGGGCGGGGATCGAGGTCAGCCGGCCGTCGCGGAGGAACGCGCCGAGGATCCGCTCGCGGCGCTGGTCGAGGTCCATCGGGCCACCGTATCCACGCGGCGGCGGCGTCGGCACCCCGGTTTTCAGCGCTTCGCGATGAACGCCTCGATGCCGTCGAGCAGGCGCTGCAGGCCGAACTCGAAGGCGTGGTCGGCGTCGACCAGCCCGTACGCCTCGCCGGCGGCCGCGCCGACCCGGGCCGCCACGGGGAACCGCTGCGGGTCGAACACCTTCTCCAGCAGCGGGGCCTGCACCGCCCACCACGCGTCGTCGGTCATCCCGCTGCGATCGGGTGCCTGTGCGGCCTCGACGGCGGTCTGCGCGGCGCCGCTGACGTAGGCGAGCACCGAGGTCAGCGCGGTGTCGATCTCCACGTCGGACAGGCCCGTGCCCGTCAGGGCGCCGAGCTCGTAGTCGTACTTGGCGATCAGGTTGGGCCCCATCGGCGGGCGGGCGGTGCCGACCTGGAGCAGCCAGGGGTGCCGGCGGTAGAGGGCGAGGTTGGACCGGGCGACCTGCTCGAGCCGGGCCCGCCAGTCGCCGGCCTGCTCGGGTCGTTCGGTCTCGCCGAGGACCTGGTCGATCATCAGGTCGACGAGCTCCCCCTTGCCCGGGACGTACGTGTAGAGCGACATCGCGCCGACGCCGAGCCGCTCGGCTACCCGGCGCATGGACAGCGCCGTGATCCCGTCGCCGTCGGCGATCTCGACCGCCGTCGCGACGATCTTGTCGACGGACAGGCCGGTGCGACCCTCCCGGTCGGCGGCGCGCCAGAGCAGCGCCATGCTGCGCGCCGGGTCGCCGGTTCCGGTGTGTTCGACCGCCATGGTGTTGGCACCTCATTCCGTACGGTGTACCGTACGCCGTACGGAATGTTCCGTACAGCGTACCGATCATAAGGGGTGACCCATGGAAGCGGTGACGGCGCATGCCCTGCACCGCCGTTTCGGCCCGGTTCCGGCGCTCGCGGGCGTCGACCTGACCGTGCCGGCCGGCTCGGTGCACGGCCTGCTCGGCCCGAACGGCGCCGGCAAGACCACGTTGGTCCGGATCCTGACCACGCTGCTGCGCCCGACCTCCGGCACGGCGACGGTGGCGGGTTTCGACGTGCGGCAGGACCCTGACCGGGTACGCGCGAGCATCGGCCTGGTCGGCCAGCACGCCGCGGTCGACGAGATCCTGTCGGGGCGGCAGAACCTGGAGATGTTCGGCCGGCTGCACCACCTCGGCGGGGCCCGGGCGCGCCGGATCGCCGGCGAGCTGCTGGACCGGTTCGGCCTGGGCGACACCGGGTCGCGGGCGGTCAGCACGTACTCGGGCGGGATGCGCCGCCGCCTCGACCTGGCCGCGAGCCTGATCACCGCGCCGCCGGTGCTGTTCCTCGACGAGCCGACCACGGGCCTGGACCCGCGCAGCCGCGGCGAGGTCTGGGACGCGGTCCGCGCCCTGGTCGCCGGTGGCACGACGGTGCTGCTGACCACCCAGTATCTGGAGGAGGTCGACCGTCTCGCCGACCACGTCACGGTGATCGACCACGGCACGGTGATCGCGTCGGGGACGCCGGCGCAGCTCAAGTCGCAGCTGGGCGGCGACCGCATCGACCTGGTCGTCTCGTCGTCGGCCGACCTGCCGGCGGCGGCCGCGCTGCTGGCCCGGCTGACGGGCAACACCCCGGACTCCGACGTGGACAACCGCCGCGTGGGCGCCGCGGTCACGGACCGGATGGCGGCGCTGACCGCGGTCGTACGCGGGCTCGCGGACGCCGGCATCGGGGTCGAGGACGTGACCCTGCGCCGGCCGACGCTGGACGAGGTCTTCCTGCACCTGACCGCCGACGAGGCGAAGGCGGTGGCGGCATGAACCGGCTGCGCTGGGCCCTGGCCGACGGCGCCACCCTGACCCGCCGCGACCTGGACCACTGGGCCCGGCAACCGGCGCAGGTGGTCGTCGGGCTGCTGTTCCCGGTGATGATCGTGCTGATGTTCGGCTACCTGCTGGGCGGCGGCATGACGGTCCCCGGCGGCGGGGCGGGCGGCTCCGCGTACCGGGAGTTCCTGATCCCGGGGACGCTGGCGCTGACGATGGTGTTCGGCCTGGAGGGCACGTTCCAGGCGATCAAGAGCGACGTGGCCCGCGGTGTCACGGACCGCTTCCGCTCGATGCCGATGGCCTCGTCGGCGGTGGTCGTCGGCCGCAGCGTCGCGGACCTGCTCAACGCGGTGGTCTCGCTGGCCGTGCTGGTCCTCTGCGGCCTGGCCATCGGCTGGCGCTGGCATTCGGGCCTGGCGGCGGCGCTGGCCGCGTTCGGGCTGCTCCTGCTGCTGCGCTTCGCGATGCTGTGGATCGGCATCTGGCTGGGCCTGGTGGTCCGCGGCGAGGGCGCCCTGGTCGCGGTGCAGATCCTGGTGTGGCCGCTGGGCTTCCTGTCCAACACGTTCGCGGCGCCGTCGTCGATGCCGGGCTGGCTGGGCACGATCGCGGAGTGGAACCCCCTCTCGTCGACGGTGGCCGCGGCCCGGGAGCTGTTCGGCAATCCCGGCTGGGGCGGCGACTCCTGGATCACACAACACGCGATCCTGATGGCCGTCGTGTGGCCGGTCCTCCTGATCGCGATCTTCTTCCCGCTCTCGGTGCACCGCTACCGCCACCTGGACCGCTGACGCGGTCGCCACACCGCCGCACCGGCACCGCCTTGCCGGCGCGGCGGGTCGGTGTCCGGGCGGCGGGTCGGTAGCGTGCGTTCACCGTGGACACCGTTGCCGCCGAGACCCGGCCCTGCGCTCACTGTGGTCGGCCCGTGCCCCAGAACGTCGGGGCCGGGCGGCCCTTCCGGTACTGCCGGGACAACGACGGTGAGTGTCAGAAGGCCTCCCGGAACGCGCGGATGCGGCAGCGCGGGGCGCCCGGGCTGACCGGGCAGATCGCGCGGACCTGGGAGGTGGTCGACCGCCTCGACCAGGTCGTCGAGACCGGATGGCGACGGTCAGCTGCGGTGCGGCCCTGCACCACGTGCGGGTGGCGCTCGCGGTGCGGGGGTACGAGGTGGC
>NZ_JBFAIU010000131.1:0-19199 GCF_040654855.1 Asanoa sp. NPDC050611 | reverse complement strand
GGACCTGCGGCCCGGCGGCGCTCGGCACGACAGCGTCCGCTACCAGGCCCAGGTCTGACCGGCGCGGCCGAGGGCACGGTCAAGTCGTGGCTGCACCGCGGCCGGGCCACACTCGCGCTGCGGCTCGCCGACGACGTGCCGGCCGGTTCGGAGGTGCGCAGTGCTTGACGAGCCGCGCACCGACCGGGTCCGGGACGCCTTCGCGGAGCTGACCGGCTCGATCGACCCGTTCCTGACACCGCCCGGCGTCGACTCGGTGCACAGCACGGTCCGGCGTCGCCGGCAGCGCCTGATGGGCGGCGTGGCCGCCGCCGCGGTCGCCGTCGCCGCCGTGGCCGGCCTCGCCCAGCTCCCGGCGATGGAACAGCCAGCGCCGGTCGTCGCGGACAGGCCGCAACCGGCGCACACGCTCCCGCCCACGGCGCTGACGCCGCCGCTGGCGCCACCGGCCGCCCTGTCGCCCTCCGCGCGCAGTCAGACCGCGGCCGGCGGGGCGACGGCGACCAAGGCCCCGGTGTCGGCCGGCGACGGCGACGGGCGTGCCACGACACCGCCGGCCGCCGCGCAACAGGGCCCCGCGGCCTGCGTGTCGACGGTGCGCGCCAGCGCCGACGGCAGCAACCTGGTCGTCACGGCCGACACCGTCTGTCCGGGCGAGACGATCGCCGTGTCCTGGGTGACCTACGAGGCGCAGCGGGACGGTTCGCAGCAGCTGTTCGCCAACGAGCAGCTCACGCTCACCGAGGCCCGCAAGCGGGTGGTCACCACGCTGCGCGAGTCACCGACCTGCGTCGGCCCCTGGTACGTGCTGCGCGGCAAGCCGTCGATCCCGGCGACGATCGGCGCCGAGCAGACCGAGCCGTTCCCCGACGACACGGTGCTGGCCAGCGAGGACGGCGAGCTCTGCCTCAACTGAGCTCGAGGGACCAGTCCTCCTCGACCAGGTCGTGGCCGTACGCCCGGACCGGTGTCGTGCGCTCGACGCGGAAGCCGACCCGCTCGTAGATGCGGCGCGCCTCGACCATCGCGTCGTAGGTGCTCAGCGTGATCCGGCGAAAGCCCGTGCGCCGGGCGAAGCGCAGGCACTCGTCGACCAGCCGGCCACCCAGGCCCATCCCCCGGGCCGCCGGCTCGACCAGCAGGACGCGCAGCCGGGCCGTCTCGGCGTCGTCGGCCACGCACATCACGGAGCCCACGGGCTCGCCGTCGACCTCCGCGATCCAGAGCGCCTCGCGGCCGGGGTCGGCGCCGAACTCGCTGACGATGCGGGCGACGTACGCCTCGAAGGTCGCGTCCCAGCCGTGCACCTGTGCGTACAGCTCGCCGTGCCGGCGGACGATCCACCCCAGGTCACCCGCGACCGGCCCACGGAGCACGACCAGGCCCGGCTCGCCGCGCCGGTCGAGCACGGACCGGATCGCGTCCATCGCGCCCAGCAGCCGGCGGCGCTCCGCCTCGGCCAGCGGCTCCAGCAGCGTGCCGACGTCGGTGCGGGACCGCTCGTCGAGGTCGCGCGCCGCCACCCGGCCGGCGTCGGTCAGCGCCACCACCTGCCGCCGGCCGTCGGTCGCCGACCGGGACCGCTCGGCCAGGCCGTCGGCCTCGAAGCGTGTGAGCACGCGGCTGAGGTAGCCGGCGTCGAGGCCGAGCGTGCGCCGCAGGTCGACCACCTCGACCCGGTCGGCCTGGGCCAGCTCGAAGAGCACCCGGGCCTCGGAGAGCGAGTAGGGCGTGTCCAGCAGGCTCTCGCCGAGGACCCCGATCACCCGGGTGTAGAAGCGGTTGAAGGCACGGACGCGCGCGACGGTCGGCGTACTCATTGCTCACCTCAACTAAATCGTTGACTCAGTCAACGATAGGCGCTCACGGTTTCCGCGCGCAATGCCCCCACTGGCCGCAAGATGGTTCCTATGCGGGCCCTGACCGTCACACCTGGCACCAAGGACTCACTGCGCCTCGACCCGGATTTCCCCGAACCGGCCGAGCGGGAGGGCGGGCTGCTGGTGGAGGCCGTCGCGGTCGGCGTCTGCGGCACCGACCGCGAGATCATCGCCGCCGACTACGGCGAGGCCCCGCCGGGCGAGGACCGGCTCGTCATCGGCCACGAGTCGCTCGGCCGGGTGGTGGAGGACCCGACGGGCCGGCTGAAGTGGGGCGACCTCGTCGCCGGCATCGTCCGGCACCCCGACCCGGTGCCCTGCCCCAACTGCGCCGCGGGCCAGTGGGACATGTGCCGCAACGGGCAGTACACCGAGCACGGCATCAAGGGCCTGGACGGTTTCGCCCGCGACCGGTGGCGGATCGAGCCGGAGCACGCCGTCAAGCTCGACCAGTCGCTCGGCCTGCTCGGCGTGCTGCTGGAACCCACGAGCGTGGTCGCCAAGGCGTGGGAGCTGATCGACCGGTTCGTCGAGCGCGACCCCTGGGAGCCCGAGAACGTGCTGGTCACCGGCGCCGGGCCGATCGGGCTGCTGGCCGCCCTGCTCGGGCAGGAGCGCGGCCTCGACGTGCACGTGCTCGACCTGGCCACCGACGGGCCCAAGCCGCAGCTCACCCACGACCTCGGCGCGACGTACCACAGCAAGCCCGTGCACGAGTTGGGCTTCGCGCCGGACCTCGTGCTGGAGTGCACCGGTGCGGCGCCGGTCGTGTTCGGCGTGATGGACGCCGTCGGCCCGTGCGGCATCGTCTGCCTGACCGGCGTGTCCTCGGGCGGGCACCAGATCCCGATCGACGCGGGCGCGCTCAACCGGGCCCTGGTGCTGGAGAACAACGTCGTCTTCGGTTCGGTGAACGCCAACGCCCGGCACTGGAAGGCGGGCGCCGAGGCGCTGTCGTCGGCCGACCGCACGTGGCTGGACCGGCTGATCACGCGCCGGGTGTCGGTCGAGGACTACGCGCAGGCGTACGCCGTGCAGGAAGGCGACATCAAGGTGGTCGTCGAGTTCACCTAGCCGCGCAGCTGGCCGTCGCCGGTGACCACGTATTTGGTCGAGGTCAGCTCCGGCAGGCCCATCGGGCCCCGGGCGTGCAGCTTCTGCGTCGAGATGCCGATCTCGGCGCCGAAGCCGAACTCGCCGCCGTCGGTGAACCGGGTCGACGCGTTGACCATCACGGCCGCCGCGTCGACGGCCGCGACGAACGCGCGGGACGCGCCCAACGACTCGGTCACGATCGCCTCGGTGTGCTGGGTGCCGTAGCGGCGGATGTGGTCGACCGCCGCCGCCAGCGACGGCACCACCGCGGCGGAGATGTCCGCGGAGAGGTATTCGGCGGCGAAGTCCTCGTCGGTCGCGGGCACCACAGCGGCCGAGTGGGCGGCCACCTCGGGCGAGCCGTGCACGGTGACCCCGGCCTCGGCGAACGCGGCCAGCACCCGCGGCAGGAACGCGTCGGCGACGTCCGCGTGCACCAGCAGCGACTCGGCGGTGTTGCAGGTGGACAGTCGCTGGGTCTTGGAGTTGAGCACGATCGCCAGCGCCTTGTCGAGGTCGGCCGCGGCGTCGACGTAGACGTGGCAGTTGCCGACGCCCGTCTCGATCACCGGCACCGTCGACTCCTCGACCACCGCGCGGATCAGCGAGGCGCCGCCGCGCGGGATGAGCACGTCGACCAGGCCGCGGGCGCGCATCAGCTCCTTGACCGAGTCGCGGGTGGACGAGTCGAGCAGCTGCACCGCGTCGGCCGGCAGCCCGGCCACCTCGAGCGCGTCGCGGAGGATCCCGACGAGCGCCGCGTTGGAGTTGGCGGCCGACGACGAGCCGCGCAGCAGCGCGGCGTTGCCGGACTTGAGGCAGATGCCGGCGGCGTCGACGGTGACGTTGGGCCGGCCCTCGTAGATCATGCCGACCACGCCGAAGGGCACCCGGATCTGCCGCAGCTCCAGACCGTTGGGCAGCGTCGAGCCGCGGACGACCTCGCCGACCGGGTCGGGCAGGGCGGCCATCTCGCGCAGGGCGCCCGCGATGGCGCCGACCCGGGCCTGGGTCAGCGCGAGCCGGTCGATGATCGCGTCGGAGAGCCCGGCGGCGCGGCCGGCGGCGACGTCGGCGGCGTTCGCTTCGAGGATCTCCGGCGTACGCGCGACCAGCGCGTCCGCCATCAAGAGCAGCGCATGGTCCTTGGCCGCCCGCGGCGTCGCCGCGAGGGTGACCGCCGCCACCCGGGCCCGCTCCGCCTGCTCCCGCACGCTCATCCGGTCCTCCTTGATCACAACAATACGAGGTCGTCGCGGTGGACGACCTCACGCTCGTAGCCGGGGCCGAGCTCGGCCGCCAGGTCGCCGGTCGACCGGCCGAGCAGGGCGGGCAGCTCCACCGCGTCGTAGTTGACCAGGCCGCGGGCGACCGGCTCGCCGGCGCTGTCGACCAGGTCGACCGGGTCGCCGGCGGTGAACACCCCGTCGACCGCGGTGATGCCGGCCGGCAGCAGCGACTTGCGCCGGGCCACCACGGCCTGCACCGCGCCCGGGTCGAGGTGGAGGCGGCCGCGCGGCGCGGTCGCATGGGCGAGCCAGAACAGCCGGGCTGCGGGCCGCCGGCGCACCCGGTGGAACAGCGTGCCGACGGGCTCGCCGGCCAGCGCGGCCTCGGCGTGCGGCGCGGCGGTGAGCACGACCGGGATGCCGAACCCGGTGGCGATCCGGGCGGCCTCGACCTTCGTCACCATGCCGCCGGTGCCGACGCCGGCCTTGCCCGCGCCGCCGATCGTCACGCCGGCCAGGTCGTCCTCGCTGCGCACCTCGTCGATCTTGCGGGTGCCGGGCTTGCGCGGGTCACCCGTGTAGAGCGCGTCGACGTCGGACAGCAGCACCAGCAGCTCGGCGTCGACCAGGGCCGCGACCAGGGCGGCGAGCCGGTCGTTGTCGCCGAACCGGATCTCGTCGGTGGCCACGGTGTCGTTCTCGTTGACGATCGGCACGGCGCCGAGGTCGAGCAGCTTGCGCAGGGTCCGGTACGCGTTGCGGTAGTGCGCCCGGCGGGTCACGTCGTCGGCGGTCAGCAGCACCTGGCCGACGGTGAGGTCGTGGCGGGCGAACGCGGCCGCGTACCGCCCGATCAGCAGGCCCTGGCCGACGGACGCGGCGGCCTGCTGGGTGGCCAGGTCGCGCGGGCGCCGCGGGATGCGCAGCGGGGCGAGGCCGGCGGCGATCGCGCCGGACGAGACCAGCACCACCTCGCGGCCGGCGCGGCAGGCGGCGGCCAGCACGTCGGCGAGAGCGTCGACCCGGCCGGCGTCGAGACCGCCGTCGGCCGTGGTCAGCGACGACGACCCGATCTTGACGACGATCCGGCGTGCCGTCGTGACTGCTTCGCGCACGGGGTCCATTCTGCGCGGTCGGTCACCCAAGATCACTTTTAGATCCCATAGTGTGGCCGGCGTGGACCCGGAGGAGTACGTGGAAGAGGTGCTCGCCGTCGTCGAACGCATCCCACCGGGACGGGCGATGTCCTACGGTGCGATCGCCGACTACCTGGCGGACCGCTCGGGCCGCTCCTCGGCGCGGCTCGTCGGCTCGATCATGGCCAAACACGGCGGCAGCGTCCCGTGGCACCGGGTGGTCGCCGCGAACGGCCGCGTGGTGCCGGGCCACGAGCACGAAGCCCTGTCCCGCCACATCGGCGAGGCAACACCCCTGAAGAACGGCCGCGTCGACCTCTCCCGCGCCGCCTGGTGGCCGGAGGACGACTAGAGGAGTTGGCCCGTGCCGCCGCGGCGCGGGTCGCCGCCGGCGCCGGCCAGGCCGACCGCGCTGACGCCGCCGAAGAAGTGGTTGAGCTCCTCCCATTGCACGACCGTGTAGCCCGCGTCGGCCAGGGCGGACAACTCGTCCTCCGGGTAGCCGTGCTCCGCGTGCACCGCGTTGTCGACCACGTGGAACCGCGGGCGGGCCACGGCGGTCTCCGTGTCCAGGCCGTCGACCAGCACGCCGAGCAGCGTGTCGAGCAGCGCCGTGCGGATCCGGGAGGCGCCCGCGGAACCCGCGGCCAGGATCAGGTCGCCGTCGTCGCCGATCACCACGAGTGGGCACATCATCGACTGCATCCGCTGGCCCGGCGCCATGTCCTCGGTGATCAGCTCGCCCTCGCCGAGCATCGAGTTGAGGTTGATGCCGAGGCCCGGCAGCCAGACGCCCGCGCCGATGCCGAGCGTCGTGGTGATCACGCAGGCGTTGCCCTCCTCGTCGACCACCGACACGTTGGTGGTGTCGCCGATCCGGGGGCGGCCGTACTCCCGCAGCGCGTCGGCCACCGCGACCGCCCGCGCCGGCCGGGACAGCGCCTGGATCGGGTCCGGCAGGCCGCTGATCGTCGCGATCGTGCCGTTGAGGTCGGTCCGCGCGTAGACGTGGTGGCCGGCCAGTCGGGCGTGCGCCACGGGCAGTTCGAGCACCTTGTACGCGGCCAGGTCCGCCGGGCCGATCGCGCCCCCGGCGGCGCGGACCGCCTGCACCAGCAGGTCGCCGTAGCGGCCGGTGTAGAAGATCGACGGGCCCTCGCTCGCCAGGCTGTCCAGCGCCTTGTCGAGGCCCGGGTGGTGCAGCGTCTCGCCGCCGCGCAGGAGGCGGCCGCCGGGGGCGTAGATCTCGCCGCCGTCGCTGGGTGTCAGCGCCGGCGCCACGCTGACCAGCGTGCGGGCCTGCGCCTCGGGCAGCGCCACCCCGGCCCGGGCCAGCAGCACCGCCGGCTCGACCACCTCGTGCCAGGGCAGCCGGCCCCAGCGCGAGTGCACCTCGCCGCAGCCGGCCGGGACGCCGGGGATGCCGACGCTCGGGCCGCCGATCGAGTACGGCATCGGCACGCCGCCGAACGTCACCTCGATCGGCAGCATCGGCCGGGGTGACACGTCCCCGTCCAGGCCGGGGATCGAACAGAAGAAGTCGAGGCAGGTGACCGTGCGGTTGGCGGCGTCGTAGTACGTGGCGAAACCACCGCCGCCGATCCCGGTCAGCACGCTCTCGGACGCCGAGCAGGCCAGCACGGCGGCGACCGCCGCGTCGGCGGCCGTCCCGCCCGAGGCCAGAATCCGCAGACCGACCTCGGTCGTCGCCGGGTGCCCGGCTGCCACACCGGCTTTCACCGGCATCACCCCTTATATGGCCGATAATCCCGCTCGCGCCGCGAGCGTAGAGGTAAATCTCCCGCTGGTGCGCTCGGATGGCTAACATCCCGCCTCATGGACGCGCAGCCGAGCCAACCGGCGATCACCCGATCGGGTACCCAGCTACCGCGCCGGGTGCACGCGGGATACGCCCTTGGTTCGCTGGTCACCGGCGCTTTCGGCACCGTGCCGGGGCTGCTGCTGGCGCCATACCTCACCGACACGCTCGGGGTGGCCGCCTGGCTGGCCGGCGTCCTCGTCTGGGCCCCGAAGGCCTGGGACGTGCTGGTCAACCCCGTGGCCGGGCGGATCTCCGACCGCACCCGCAGCCCCTGGGGCGCCCGCCGCCCGTACCTCCTGGTGGGTGGTCTGGTCCTCGCCGTGCTGTTCGCGGCGATCTTCGCGGCGCCGTTCGCCTCCGGTCGGGGCGCCTACGTCGCCTTCGCGTTCCTGCTGGCGGCGACGGCGTACGCCTTCTTCCAGGTGCCCTACGTGGCGATGCCGGCCGAGCTGACCGACGACTACAGCGAGCGGACCCGGCTGCTGACCTGGCGGGTCGCCGTGCTCGCGATCGCGATCCTGATCTCCGGTGCGATCGCGCCGCTGGTGGTCAACGCCGGCGGCGAAGGGATCGCCGGACACCGCTGGATGGGCCTGTTCGTGGCCGGCCTGATCGTGGTCGGCACGGTCGCGGTGTTCACCGGCACCGCGAACGCGCCGACCGGCACCGTGCGGGAGAGCGAGCCGACGCTGCGCGCGCAGCTCGCCGTGGCGTCCCGCAACCGGCCGTTCCGGCTGCTGCTGATCTGCTTCGTCATCCAGGCGGTGGGGATCGCGATGATCCTCGCCGGCGTGCAGTACTTCGCCGACCACGTGCTCTACTCCCCCGACACCGGGCCGACGATCCTGTTCGCCTGCTTCGTCGGGCCGGCGCTGCTCGTCATGCCACTGTGGAGCCGGGTGGGCGCGCGGGTCGGCAAGGCCCGGGCGTACGTCCTGGCGTCGCTGCTGTTCGCCGCCGCCGCTGTGCTGCTCGTGCTGGCTCCGGTGCTCCCCGCGGCCGCCGTCTACCTGATCGTCGGCGTGCTGGGCGTCGCGTACGCCGGCCAGCAGGTGTTCGGGATGGCCATGCTGCCGGACTGCATCGCGTACGACACCGCGCGCACCGGCAAGCGGCAGGCCGGGGTGTTCACCGGGCTGTGGACGGCCGGCGAGACGTTCGGCCTCGCCCTCGGCCCCGGCATCTACCTGCTGGTCCTGCAGGTCTTCGGCTACGTCTCGTCGTCGTCCGGCGAGGCCGCGCCGCAGGACAGCACCGCGCGCCTGGGCGTGCTGCTCGGCTTCACCCTGCTGCCCGGGCTGATCGTGGGGCTGGCGGTGCTGCTGATGCGCGGGTACGACCTGACCGAGGCGAAGCTGCGGTCGGCGGTCGGTGCCCCGGCCGACGCGGTGGTCAACTAGCGTTTTCAGCCATGTTGTCGCCAGAAGGTGTGCCGGCCGAGCAGATCCTCGACGAGCTGCGCGGGCTCCGCGCGGCCGACCAGCCCACGCACGGCGGGCGCCTGTTCGCCTACGTCTACGACCCGGGCGTGCCCGGGCTCGACGAGCTGGCCAACGCCGCGTACGCGATCTCCGCGTCGGTCAACGGCCTCGACCCGACCGCGTTCCCGTCGCTGCTGGCCATGGAGAACGCGCTCGTGGGCGCCGCCGCCCGGCTGCTCGGCGGCGGGCCGGGCACGACCGCGCCGGACGTGGTCGGCAGCGTGACCAGCGGCGGCACCGAGTCGCTGATCCTCGCGGTGAAGGCGGCCCGGGACGCCCGCCCGGACATCGCCGCACCGCGGATCGTGGTGCCGGTGACCGGGCACGCCGCGTTCGCGAAGGCGGCGCACTATCTGGGCGTGCGGCTGGATGCCGTGCCCGTCTCGCCGTCGACCTTGCGACCCTCGGTCGCGGATCTCGCCGCCGCGATCACCGCCGACACGGTGCTGGTGGCGTGCTCCGCTCCGGCTTACGCGCACGGCGTCGTCGACCCGGTCGAGGAGATCGCGGCGGTGGCCGCCGCAGCCGGGGTGCGCTGCCACGTCGACGCCTGCTTCGGCGGCTGGACCCTGCCGTACCTGCGCCGGCTCGGTGCCGACCTGCCGGCGTTCGACTTCGCGGTCCCCGGCGTCACGTCGATCTCCGTCGACCTGCACAAGTACGCGTACGCCCCGAAGGGCACGTCCGTGCTGCTGCACCGCGACCCGGCGCTGCGGGCGCCGCAGTACTTCGCGTTCGGCGACTGGCCCGGCTACACGATGATCAACCCGGGCGTCTCGTCGACCCGGTCCGGCGGCCCGATCGCGGCGGCGTACGCGACGCTGCGCCGGATCGGCGACGACGGCTACCTGCGGCTGGCGTCGGTCACCCGGGAGGCGGTGGCCGGGCTGGCGGCCGCGGTCGAGGCGGTCGACGGGCTGCGGCTGATGGCGCCGGCGCACACCACGGTCGTCTGCTTCACCGCCGAGGCCGACGGGCCTGACCTGTTCGTGCTGGCCGACGAGCTCACCGCGCGCGGCTTCCACACCCAGGCCCAGCTGCGGTACGGCGACCTGCCGGCCAGCATCCACCTGACGGTCACGGCGGCGGTGGCCCCGCACGTGGCGGAGTTCGCGTCCGCGCTGGCCGACGCCGTCGAGGCGGCCAAGGCGCTGGGTCCCGCCGAACTGCCGGTCGAGGTGTTGACCATGGTGGGCGCGCTGGACCCGGGCGCCCTGACCGGGGACGTCGTAGCCGGTCTGGCGGCCGGCCTGGGCCTCGGCGGCCCGGGTGGGCCGCTGCCAGCGCGGATGGCCGCGGTCAACACCCTGCTCGACGCCGCACCGGTCCCGGTCCGGGAGCGCCTCCTGGTGGAGTTCCTGGGTCTGCTGCAGCGGCCGAGCTTCGACAGGTCCTAGGCGGTGGATCAGGGTAGTGCCCCAGCGAGGTCCAGGCGGCGTCCGGGCGCGCGCGGAGGGCGGTTGGATACCGGTGTTGTATCCGACCGGCCTCCGCGTGCGGTCGGGCGTCGTCTGGGCCCGCTGGGGTGCTGGCCTGATCCACCGCCGAGGATCTAGCCTGGAGATCGTGGAACTGCCCGCTGTGCTCGGAGAGCCGATCCGGTTCGTGCTCAACTGGGGCCGGCGCTACTCCCTGTGGGTCTTCAACTTCGGCCTCGCCTGCTGCGCGATCGAGTTCATCGCCAGCAGCATGGGCCGGCACGACTTCATGCGGCTCGGCGTCATCCCGTTCGCGCACGGGCCGCGCCAGGCCGACCTCATGGTCGTGTCGGGCACCGTGACCGACAAGATGGCGCCGGCGATCAAGCGGCTCTACGACCAGATGCCCGAACCGAAGTACGTCATCTCGTTCGGCGCCTGCTCGAACTGCGGCGGGCCCTACTGGGACTCCTACTCGGTGACCAAGGGCGTCGACCAGATCATCCCCGTGGACGTGTACGTGCCCGGCTGCCCGCCCCGGCCCGAGGCGCTGATGCACGGCATCCTGCGCCTGCAGGACAAGATCGCGGGTGAGCAGGCCGGCCCGGGCGGGGTGGCCCGCCCCGACCCGCTCGCGCTGACCGCACCGCTGGTGCCGCCGCCCAACGGTGCCCGCGGCTGATGGCCCGGATCCTCATCACGGGCGCGTCCGACGGGCTCGGCCGGGCGCTCGCGCTCGCCCTGGCCGACCAGGGGCACGAGCTGGTGCTGCACGGACGGCACGCCGACCGGCTGGCCGAGGTGGCCCGGGCGACCGGCGCCGTCGCGCTACGGGCCGACCTGGCTTCGCAGGACGCGGTGCGACAGCTCGCGGCGGACGTCGCGGACCGCTACGACACACTCGACGTGCTGGTCAACAACGCCGCGGTCGGCTTCGGGGCGCCCGGCGCGCCGCGCGAGCTGACCGGTGACGGCATCGAGCTGCGGCTGGCTGTCAACTATCTGGCGCCGTACCTCCTTTCACGGTTGCTGCTGCCTCTCCTGCGCAAGCCCGCGCGAGCCCGCATCGTCAACGTCGCGTCGATCGGCCAGGCCGACATCGATCTCGACGATCTGATGATGGACCACGGGTACGACGGAATCCGCGCCTACCGCCGGGCGAAGCTGGCCATGATCTGCGACACGTTCGACCTCGCCGCGCAGCTGGCCGGCACCGGTGTCACGGTCAACTGCCTGCACCCGGCGACGCTGATGCCGACCACGCTGGTGCGGGTCGCGGAGTTCGCCCCGGTGTCGACGCTCGAGCAGGGACTGCGGGCCACGCTGCGGCTCGTCGTCGACCCGGCGCTCGACGAGGTGACCGGTGTCTACTTCGACGGCGAGCGGGAGGAACGGGTCCGCGCGCAGGCCTACGACCCCGCGTTCCGGGCCGCCCTGGCCGCCCGGGCGGCCGAGTTGACGGATTCCTGACATGACCACGGTGGCGCGCTGGGTCTAGCGTTCCGCTCATGACCAACGAACGGCGTTCCACCCACCTGGTGGACGTGCTCACCACCGAGTTCGGCCAGCTGATGGCCCTCGACCCGGCCGCCTTCCGGCGCAAGTTCCGCAAGATGGCGGCCTCGCCGTTCGCGTTCTACCGGGGCAGCGCCGCGGTCTTCTACGCCGACCTCACCGGCGAGTTCACCGACGGCCGCTTCCTCGACGAGCGGACCAGCCGGGTGTGGATCCACGGCGACCTGCACGCGGAGAACTTCGGCACCTACATGAACGGCTCCGGCGAGCTGGTCTTCAACGTCAACGACTTCGACGAGGCGTACGTCGGGCCCTTCTCCTGGGACCTCAAGCGGTTCGCGGCGAGCGTGGCGCTGATCGGCTACGCGAAGGCGCTCTCCGACGACGTGATCAGCGACCTGGTCGGCCGGTTCGCCAACGCCTACCTGACCGAGCTGCGGGCGATCGCGGCCGGCGGCGACGACGCGATCGGCTCGATCACCCTGGCCAACGCCGACGGCGTGCTGCGCACCGTGCTGCAACAGGCGCGGCTGAGCACCCGGGTGGCGATGCTCGACGGGCAGACCACGATCGACAACTACGAGCGCCGGTTCGCGCTCGGCGACGGGGTCTTCGAGATCGACGACGCCCGGCGCGAGGCGGTCTGCGCGGCGTTCGACAAATACCTCTCGACGCTGCCGGAGCAGCTCGCCGCGCACCGCCCGGTGGCGACCCGGATCAAGGACGTCGTGCTGCGCAAGGGCGTCGGGATCGGGTCGGCCGGGCTGCCGTCCTACAACCTGCTGCTCGAGGGGCACACGCAGGCGCTGGAGAACGACGTCGTCATCTACATGAAGCAGGCGCAGGTGCCCGCGGTCGCCCGGCACATCACCGACGGTCGCGTGCGGAGCTACTTCCAGCACCAGGGCCACCGGACGGCCGAGTCACAGCGGGCGCTGCAGGCGCACGCCGACCCGTGGGTGGGCTTCACCGAGCTGGACGGCATCGGGCAGCTCGTCGCCGAGGTCTCGCCGTACGCCGCGGATCTGGACTGGGCCGACGTCAACGAGCCCGACGAGCTGGCCGGCGTGGTCGGCGACCTCGGCCGCGCGGTGGCCCGGATGCACTCGGTCGCCGACGACGAGTCGAGCCACGACCTGGTCGACTTCTCCACCGAGGAGGCCATCGTGGCGGCGGTCGACAAGGACGAGCGCGGCTTCGTCGCGCACCTGGTCGAGTTCGCGCACGCCTACGGCGTGCGGGCCCGGGAGGACCACCAGATCTTCGTCGACCTGTTCCGCAACGGGCGGGTGCCCGGCCTCACCTGAACGCGCGGATCGCGGCCAGGGTCGTGTGCACGTCGAACGCCTCGCCGTCGTCGCTGGCCCAGCCGCCGTCGCTGCGCTGTGTCCCGGCCAGCCGGCGGCGGGCGGCGGCGAGCAGCGTGTCGTCGGTCGACAGGCCGACCCGGCGCAGCGCGCTCGCCATCGCGGTCACGTCGGAGGGGGTCATGTCGCGGACCCGCTCGGTGAGCACGACCTGGATCCGGGCCGACTCGTAGTACATCTCCTGCCGGTAGAGCACCGCGGCGCCGAGCCAGCCCGTGGCCAGGAACGAGGGCCAGGTGCCGTCGTCCTTGAGCGCCGCGGCGAAGGCGTGTGCCGCGCTCTGCACCACGCCCGCGTACGCCCCGCCGGGCCGGTGGTCGAACGGGCCTGCGGCGCGCGCGTCGTGGCCGGCCACGGTGAGCCAGAAACCGGCGTTGGCGGTCAGGTAAAGCGTCGCCTCCGGGTCGCCGGGCGTGGCCCACGGCGGTGCCCAGCCGGACAGCGACGGGTCCTCTTCCCAGGTGCCGTCGGGCCGCTGCCGGGTGGCCAGCCAGTCGAGGGCGCGGCGGGCCGCCGGGCGGCCGAGGGCGCCGAGGTCGTCGAGCTCGGCGAGGCGGAAACAGGTCGCGTCGACCGAGGCCACCTCGCCGCCCCAGATCGCGGGCCAACCGCCGTCCGGGGCCTGGCCGACCTCCGCGTCGTCGAGGATCGACTGCTGGGGCGGGGCGCCGACGCGCAGCCACGACAACCGGGCGCGGTCGACCGCGTCGCCATGGGCGACCACGAATCCGATCGCCGCGTCCAGATCAACCACGCGCGAAACGGTACCGCCGGAAAGGCGAGTCCGCTTCACGCGGTTGGCCAGGGACAAGTACCCGTCGGCCTGGTTTAGAACTCGGAAACGGCAGATCCCGGGCACCGCGGTGCCCGGGATCCGTCGTCGGTCGGCTCAGTAGGCCGGCAGGCTCGGGTCGATCTGCTTGATCCAGGAGAGCACGCCGCCCTGGAGGTGCACGGCGTCCTTGAAGCCGGCCGCCTTGACCGCCGCGAGCGCCTCCGCCGAGCGGACGCCCGACTTGCAGTGGAGCACGATCTGCCGGTCCTGGGGCAGGCTGGCCAGCGCCTCGCCGCTCAGGATGTCGCCCTTGGGGATCAGCGTCGAGCCCGGGATCCGGACGATCTCGTACTCGGCCGGCTCGCGAACGTCGACCAGGAAGAAGTCCTTGCCGGCGTCCTGCCACTCCTTGAGCTCGCGCGCGGTGATCGTCGCGTCGACGGTCGCCTCCTGGGCCTCGACGGAGACCGCGCCGCAGAAGTCCTCGTAGTCCTCCATGAGGTCGGTCAGCGTCGCGTTGGGGCCGCAGAGCACGCAGTCCGGGTCCTTGCGAACCTTGATCTTGCGGTACGACATCTCGAGCGCGTCGTAGACCGTCAGGCCGCCGACCAGCGGCTCGCCGATGCCGGTGAGCAGCTTGATCGCCTCGGTCACCTGGATGGAGCCGATCGACGCGCAGAGCACGCCGAGCACGCCACCCTCGGCGCAGGACGGGACCATGCCGGGCGGCGGGGGCTCCGGGTAGAGGCAGCGGTAGCAGGGGCCGTGCTCGGCCCAGAACACCGACGCCTGACCGTCGAAGCGGTAGATCGAGCCCCACACGTACGGCTTGCCGAGCAGCACCGCCGCGTCGTTGACCATGTAGCGGGTGGCGAAGTTGTCGGTGCCGTCGACGATCAGGTCGTACTGGGAGAAGATCTCCTTGACGTTGTCGCGGTCCAACGCCGTGTTGTGGATGACCACGTTGACGAGCGGGTTGATCTCGCGGACCGTGGCCGCCGCGGACTCCGCCTTCGGCTTACCGATGTCGGACTGGCCGTGGATGATCTGGCGCTGCAGGTTGCTCTCGTCGACGGTGTCGAACTCGACGATGCCCAGCGTGCCGACGCCGGCCGCGGCGAGGTACAGCAGAGCGGGCGAGCCCAGCCCGCCCGCGCCGACACAGAGCACCCGGGCGTTCTTGAGCCGCTTCTGCCCCGTCACCCCGACGTCCGGGATGATCAGGTGGCGCGAATAGCGGCGGATCTCGTCGACGGTGAGCTCGGCGGCGGGCTCGACGAGCGGGGGCAATGACACGGTGAGTCTCCCCGGGGAATCTGATCGGATCGATATGGCTGTGCCGAGCAATTGTTGCTCGCGACACGCCGCGCTGCCATGACCCGCGCCACCGGCACCCTAGGGAATATCCGGGCCGGTGTGGAGGCGACCATCGAGATAGGGCCAGCCGTACGGGAGGCAGCCCTGCATGCCGAGGGTCTGCTGCTGCATGACCGGGGCGGGCGCGCCCGGCGACGGGCAGGCCTGGTGGCCGTGGCCGAGCTGGTGGCCGACCTCGTGGTTGAGCGCGTAGGCCTGGTACTCGGCGAGCGGCGCCTCGAACTCCGGCACCGCGCCGACCCAGCGGTCGGCGTTGATGATCACCTGGCCGCCGAGCTGGCACGAGGTGTATCCGTCGGTGTCCAGGCCGCCGTCCGCGCACATCACCTCGGAGGTCGCGGCGCTGGCGAGGTAGATCGTGAAGTCGGCCGGCTCCGCGGCGCCGACCCGGCGCAGCTTGAGCTCGCCGCCCGCGATCCAGCTCCGCCGGTCGCCAAGGATGGTGTCGACGGCCGCGGTGAAGTCGGCGAGCCGCAGGCCGAGGCCCTGCTCGACGGCCACGTGGAAGCGGAGCAGCGTGGTGCCGCGGCCGAGGTACCGGCCGTCGTCGTCGGCGGTGCTGAAGACGCCCTGCCCCTGGTGCGGCGGGCGCGGCGCGGCGGTCGGCGACGGGGCCGGGGTCAGCGCGTCGAACGACCGGATCGACGAGGGCGCGGGTGCGCTCGGGCCGGCGGCGGGTTCTCGGCTCGCGGGCGTCCGCCGGGCCTGGTCGACCGCCATCAGCAGGGAAGCGAGCGCGATCAACGCGAGTCCGATCGCGAGGGTCAGCCGCGTCCGGTCGCGGGGTTCGGGAGTCGTCGGGTCCTGGAGCGGGGTGCCTGGGTTCGGCGTCGCCATGACCAGAAACGATGCCAGGTCAATTCGGGCATTTCCCGCTTATCGCCTCAGAGTGGCGGGCCGGTGTTGAGTTTTCCGTTCACGTACGGAAAGGGATTCGCTCTGCAGCCGTTGAGGAACAGCGTCTGCTGCATCATCACGGGCGCGGGCTTGCCGGCGCCGGGGCAGCGCACGTGGCTGTTGCCCAGCTCGTGCCCGGTCTCGTGGTTGACCACGTAGGTGCGGTAGGTCTCGAGCGGGATCTTCGCCTTGACGAAGTGGTCGACCGACATGCGCCACCGGTCGAGATTGATGATCACCTTGCCGACCGTCCGGCACGAGGTGTACGGCTCGCCGTCGAGGTTGGTGTTCGTGCCGCCCCGGGCGCACATGTCGTGCGAGGTGTCCGCGGTCGCGAGGTACACCGTGAAGCTGTAGGACTCGCCCTCCGCCACCCGCTGCAACCGCAGGTCGCCGCCGGCGATCCAGCTCCGCGGGTCGGCCAGTGTCTTGTCGACGAAGTCGCCGAACTTCTCGATGTCCTCCTTGGACCCGTCCTCGACGGCGATCCGGTATCGGCGCAGCGTGCCCGACCGGCCGACGACCTTGCCGGTGGTCTGCCCGTAGCTGAACGTGTTCTCACCGCGCTCGGGCGGCGTGCCGGCCAGCCGGTAGACCGGCGGCGCGGCCGCCTTCGTCGGGCGGGCGGCTGCCGACGGGGTCGCGGACCCGCTGGCGGTGGGCGCGGCGAGGACCGATCCCGTCGGATCGGGGTCGCTTGCCCGCAGCGGCAGGCCGAAGAGCATGAGTCCGATGCCGACGACCAGCGACAGGCCGGCGACGGTGAGTATGCGGGACGAACCGCGACCTCGGCGCGACCGGCGACGCTTTTGGCTCCTCCGGCCGCGAGGTGGGGGTTGCCTCGCGTTGATCATGCTGACCACACCCTGCCACACGAGGGCGGGTTTTTGTGACCCGGGTCAGGAGCGTGCGAATTCGTCCAGGAGCGCGGTCACCCCGCGGGCCACGATCCGTGGCACCTCCATCTGCGCGACGTGACCGACGCCGTCGAGGATCAGCAGGCGGCTGTCCGGAATGGCCTTGGCCACCGCCGGCGCCACCCGGATGTCGACGAGCCGGTCCTGCCGACCGCCGACCACCAGCGTCGGCGCGGTGATCTGGGCGGCGATCTTCCACATCGAGTTGGCGCCCGGCAGGTAGGCACGCAGGAAGCTGCTCACCAGGCCGCGCAGCGTGCGGACGTACGCGTCGGCGTAGTGCGCGGCCTCGTAGCGGATCTTGATCTCCTCGATCGCCTCGCGGCGGCGCTGCTCCGTGACCCGCGTGACGTCGTTGAAGCACGCCTCAATGACCTGCGCGGCCATCTCCTCCGGGGCGTAGCGGGCCATCATCCAGGCGGCCAGCCGATCGGCGCGGGGCAGCGCGAGCAGCGGGACGACCGGGCCCTGCAGCGAGCGGCGGGGGTCGAGGAACGGCATCGCCGGCGAGATCAGCGTGAGCGTGCGGACCAGGTCGGGGCGCGTCCCGGCGACCCGGATGACCACCGCGCCGCCGAGCGAGTTGCCGAACAGGTGCACGGGCCCGCGCCCGGTGGCCTCGATGTAGCGGATGATGCGGTCGGCGAACGCCTTGAGCGTGTAGCGCTTCGCCGGGTCACTGCGACCGAAGCCGGGCAGGTCGACCGCTTGGCCGTCGAGGCGGTCGGAGAGCAGGTCGGCGAGGTCGGTCCAGTTCTGCGAGGAGCCGCCGAGGCCGTGCACGTAGAGCGCCGGCTCGGCGTCGGGCCGGGTGGCCGGGGTGTCGCGCACGAAGGTCTGCTCGCCGTCGATGACGGCCATCCGACCGGGCCACGGAGGCGGCATCCGATCGGGCCCGAGGGCCTCGTCGGCGCCGAGCAGAGCACGTTTCATGAATTTATTGTGCCCGTCACACGCCGTTTGTCAGTCGGAGAGCAGCGCTTCCAGACGGCGATTTACGGCAGCGAGCGTCGCACGTACGACAGCTTGGCGCGGATCACCCGAAACGAGGGCAGAGCCGGCAAGCTGCTCAACCCATCCCTCGCAAACGAGCAGGACGACCGCGACGGCGACCTCGCAGTTGCCGAACGGCACGACCGCCGCGTGCTCGATGAAGCACCGGCCGCGGTCGTCGGCCCGGCTGGCCGTGCGCAGCAGTTCGTCGATCGCCGAGGCGGCGGAGACCGCGCAGAGCCGCAGCACGTAGCCGTCGACGGCGGGGCCCGTGGCCAGGCCGTTGGCGACCCGCTTGCCGGCGGCGAGCCGCGTCTCCACGGTGGCGTCGAGCCCGAACGTGCTGACCTGCACGTGGTCGATCACCACGCGCGGGCCGGGGCTGGCGCCCGGGTTCAGCGGACGCGAGGGCGCGGACTCGGTGGTGCTGATCAGGCCGCCGGAGTACGCGGTCGCGGTGGCCGTCACCGGGTGTCCGCCGACGCTGCCGATGATGCCGGCGGCGCTGCCCGGCTCCGGGAACGAGCCCGGCGGGGGCTGCTGGTCGGGCGCGGCCCGGCGGCCCGATCGGGTGCCGCCGTAGAGATGGCCGCGGTCGTCCTCGGGCACCGGCCGGTGCCGGTGCGGGTCGTCGTGCGGTGCGCCGGAGACCGGGGCGGGGAACCCGGCGCGGTCGGGCAGGTCGCGCGTGTCGACGTTGGCCTGGGAGCCGACCGGTGCGCGGCCGCGGTGGGCGGCGGGCGGGTCCGCCGGCGGCTCGAAGCCCGGCGGCTGCGCCGGGGTCGGTGCCGTGGTCGGCGGTTTGGCCGGGCTCCGGGCCGGGGTCGGTGCGGGCGGCGGGGTCGGGACGGCCGCGAGGTTGGGCGCTTCGGGCAGGGTCGGCATGGCGGGCGGGCGCCGCCCGGCGAGCAGGTCGCGAGCGGGCGGGAGGTTCGGGGTCGCGGTCGTGTCCGGCCCGGGCGGCGAAGCCTGTGCCGCCGTCATGTTCGGCGCGGGCGGCGAGGTCGGCGCGGCGCTCATGGTCGGCGGGGGCGCCGGGCTCGGCGGGATCAGGCCGGGCGGCGTCAGGCCCGGTGCCGGCGGAGGCGCCGCGGCCGGGGACGCCGACGGTGCGGGCGTGTCCGCCCCGGCAACGGTCGGACGCCACGCCGGCGGAGCCGAGGTCGGGCGCGTCGCCGGCGCGGCCGAGGTCGGTCGCGGTGCCGGCGGGGCCGATGTCGGGCGCGGAGCCGGCGGAGCAGAGGTCGGGCGCGACGCCGGCGGACCAGAGGTCGGGCGCGGCGCCGGCGGACCAGAG
>NZ_JBFAIU010000130.1:0-19224 GCF_040654855.1 Asanoa sp. NPDC050611 | reverse complement strand
GCCGACGGTCGGTCCCGCCGGCCAGCAGCTGGCCGGGTTCGGCGACCGGTTCCTGGCCTACCTGATCGACGGGTTGATCGTCGGCATGGCCTGGCTCGTGCTCGCCTGCCCGATCATGATCTTCGCGCTGATCCTGCCGTTGACCCGCCTCGACGACGACGGCCAGCTCACCGGCGCCGCCGTCGCCTGGCTCCTGGCGGGCTACGCGGCGCTGTTCCTGCTGCAGTTCGTCCTGATCTATCTCTACTTCGTCGAGTACCACCTGCGAACCGGACAGACGGTCGGCAAGCGGGTGATGTCACTGCGGGTGCAGCCGATCCAGCCGGAACGGGCACTCGACCGCGGCATTCTGGCCCGCCGTTTTCTCGTGCAGTTCGTCGCCGGCGGGTTCGTGCCCTTCTTCTCCTGGATCGACGGGCTGTGGCAGCTGTGGGACAAGCCGCTCGCACAGACCCTCCACGACAAGGCGGCCGAGACAGTGGTAGCTAAGGTCGTCCAGTGAGCTCAGTGTCCCCGGGCTGGTACAAGGACCCAGCCGAACCCACCACCCAGCGCTACTGGGACGGTGAGGGCTGGATCGGCGCGCCCATTCCCGCCGACGCGACGCCACCCGACGGCCCGCCCGAGATCCCGCCACCACCGCCACCGGCGACCGAGGTGACCGCGGCCGTGCCGGGCACCGGCGACGCCGCCGCCATACCCACCTCGCCCGGCGGGCCGGCCGCGACACCGGGCGGCTACGGCGCCCCGCCGCCACCGACCTACCCCGGCTACGGCCCGCCACCGCCCAACGGCCAGCCCGGCTACGGGCAGCAGGGCTACGGCCAGCAGGGCTACGGGCACCCCTACCCCCCGGTGCAGACCCTGCCGCCCCAGGCACCCGCCGCACCGGTCGGCGTCCTGGCCTCCCCCGGCCTGCGGCTGGTCGCCCGCTTGATCGACATTTTCGCGGTGCTGGTGCTCAATGCCGTGGTCAACGGCTGGTTCATCTACCAGTACTGGCAGGAGCTGCTCCCGTTCTACCGGGAGGCGACCGAGCGCGCCGAGAACGGCGAGTCGTTCAGCTCGCTCATGCAGATGACGCCGAGCGCCGAGGCCAGCCGCCTCCAGCTGGTGATCCTGATCATCGCCTGCGCCCTGTGGTTCGCCTACGAGGTGCCAGCCGTCGCCAACAGCGGCCAGACCCTCGGCAAGCGGATCGTCGGCCTGCGCGTGGTGCGCGTCGACGGCCAGCCCAAGCTGGGCTTCGGCCGCTCGCTGCGCCGTTGGAACATCCTCGGCCTGCCCACGCTGTTCTGGACGTGCTGCGTCGGCTTCGTGTGGCAGATCGTCGACTGCTTCTGGCTGACCGTCGACCGGCCGCTGCACCAGGCCCTACACGACAAGGCCGCGCGGACCGTCGTGGTCGTCGCCAACCCCCGCCCGCCGGCCGGCGCCAGCCCGCCGCAGACTCCTGGAGGCTCGTCATGACCCCCCGACTCACCCGGGCCGACCTCGACGCGCTGCCCAGCTACGTGCCCGGGCGCAGCCCCGCCGACCTGGCCCGCGAGCTCGGGCTGCCGCAGGCGATCAAGCTGGCCAGCAACGAGGTGCCGTACGGCCCGCTGCCCGGCGTCGTCGAGGCGGTCGCCGAGGCCGCGGCCAACGCGCACCGCTACCCGGACATGGGCGTCGTGGAGCTGCGCGAGGCGTTCGCGGAGCGGCTCGGCGTCGACGCCGAGCGGGTCGCCACCGGCTGCGGCTCGGTCGCGCTGGCCGAGCACCTGGCCCGGGTCACCTGCCTGCCCGGCGATGAGATCCTCTACTCGTGGCGGTCCTTCGAGGCGTACCCGATCATCGCCGCCACGGCCGGCGCGACGAGCGTGCGCGTCCCGAACACCGGTGGGCACGGGCACGACCTGCGGGCGATGTCGGCGGCGATCACCGATCGCACCCGGCTCATCTTCGTCTGCAGCCCCAACAACCCCACCGGTACGGCGATCCCGCACGCGGAGCTGACCCGGTTCCTCGACACCGTGCCGGACGACGTGCTGGTCGTGCTCGACGAGGCCTACCGCGAGTTCGTCACGGACCCCGACGTGCCCGACGGCCTGGTCGCGCACGGCCACCGGCCCAACGTCGTCGTGCTCCGCACGCTGTCCAAGGCGTGGGGCCTGGCCGGCCTGCGGATCGGCTACCTGGTCGCCCAGCCGACCGTGGCGGCCGCGGTGCGTAAGGTGGTCACGCCGTTCTCGACCAGCGCCGTGGCCCAGGCGGCCGCGCTCGCCGCGCTGCGGCAGGCCGACGAGGTCGCCCGCCGCTGCGCGCTGGTGATCGCCGAGCGCGACCGGGTCACCACCGCGATCCGCGAGCTCGTCCCGGACGTGCCAACCTCGCAGGCGAACTTCGTCTGGCTGCCGCTGGGCGCCGGTTCGGCCGAGTTCGGCGCCGCGTGCGAGAAGCAGGGCGTGATCGTCCGCCCGTTCCAGGGCGACGGTGTCCGCGTCACGATCGGCACCCCGGAGGAGAACGACGCCTTCCTGGCGGCCGCCGCCACCGCGCTTTAGGTGATCGCGAGGATGACCGGCTGCGGGTCGAAGTAGTAGTCGGCGTCGTCCTTCTTCGTGACGTCGGCCAGGCGCTCGGTCAGGAGATAGCGACCCACCGCGTACGAGTACCCGGGCACCCAGTCCGTGGCCTCGGCGAAGTAGGTGTAGCGGAACCGGGACAGCTCCGACCCGGAGGCCGCGTCGATGGTGAGCAGGTCGCGGTCGGCCGTGAGCACGTAGACGCGGCCGACGGTGGCGGCGAGGATCCGCGCGTCGGGGCCACCCAGGTCATGCCGCCAGCGTGGCGAGCCGTCGCCGGCACCGGTCGCGGTGACTATGGTGCCCTCGACCGCGACCGCCATGCCGTCGAACAGGAAGGCCCCGGGGGCGGCCAGGCCGGCGGGTGAGCCACCGGCGGCGTCCGCCGCGGCACCGGCCTGCTTGGTCTCGCGGTTCGCGAACAGCCAGGCGGTCGCCTCGCTCGCCGCGTTGATCCGCAGCCCGGCGCATTCCGTGCGCGGCGCGGCGCAGTCGAGCGGATCGAGCACCGGCTCGGCGGCCGGGTTCGGCGGGACGTCGATCGTGCCCGCGGCCGCTCCGGTGCCGGCGTCGAACAGCCGGACCGCCTCGTCGCAGGCGCGCAGCACCGCCACGCGGCCGTCGGAAGTCGTGAAGCCGGTCGGATCGGGCTTGCCGACGCAGGGCTGGGCCGGCGCCCGCCAGCCCGCGGTGCCGTCGGCCACGGCGTACGCCTGCGTGCCGGTCGGTCCGGCCACCACCACGGTGTCGCCGGATAGGAACAGGCCCGGCGGTGCGTAGACGGTGCTGGCGCCGGTGCGCCGGCCGGCGTACGCGGTGACCGCCGGTTTCTCGCCCTTGGCCCGCCAGGTGTCGCTCCCGGTGCGGGCGTCGAGCCCCACCAGCTCGCCGTCGGACCAGCGGGTGACCACCGTGCCGCCGGCGGCGACGACCCCGACCAGCTCGGCCGGCCAGCGCCGGAACGACCAGTACGGCGTGTTGAGGTAGCGCGAGTCGACCGGCCCGTCGGCGCGGACCTGGCGCTTGTCGGCGATCACCCGGAGCCGGCCGTCGACGACCAGCGGTGCGGCCGGCAGCGTGCCGAGCACGGCCGGCGGGCGGGGGGTGGGTGCCGCGGGGTACCCGATGGTCGGCTCGGCCAGGACCTCGCCAGGCGCGAAGACCCGGTAGACGACGAGGGCGGCACCCGCGACCAGGACAAGGCCGGCGAGCACCGCGACCAACCGGCGCCGGGCCGCTACCACCACGGTGGGCACCCTACCGAAGCGGTGCACCGGCCGGGACGATGGTGCCGCGAACCGTGCCGAGGCCGACGGTGACGCCGTCCGGGCCGGGCGCCGTCGCGGTGATCGTCACCGTGTCGCCGTCCTCGAGGAACGTCCGCTTCGTGCCGTCGTCGAGCGCGACCGGTTCGGCGCCACCCCACGTCAGCTCGAGGAACGAGCCGGTCTCGGCGCGGGCAGGCCCGGAGACCGTCCCGGAGGCGAACAGGTCGCCGGTGCGCACCGCGGCGCCGTTGACGGTCAGGTGGGCGAGCTGCTGCGCCGGGGTCCAGTACATGCCGGCGAACGGCGGACGGCTGACCACGGTGCCGTTCCAGTCGACCTCGAGCCGCAGGTCGAGGCCGAGGTGCGGGATGTCACGCAGGTACGGCAGCACCGGCGGGTCCTGCTCGGGTGCTGGCACCCAGGCGTCGGCAAGCGCGTCGAGCGGCACGACCCACGGGGACACCGAGGTGGCGAACGACTTGGCCAGGAATGGGCCGAGCGGCCGGTACTCCCAGGCCTGCAGGTCCCGGGCGGACCAGTCGTTGACGAGCACGATGCCGAACACGTGGTCGGCGAACCCGTCGACCGGCACCGGCGTGCCCAGCGCCGACGGCGCCCCGACGACGAAGCCGACCTCGGCCTCGATGTCGAGCCGGGTGGACGGGCCGAAGACCGGGCCGTCGGGGGTGGCCCGCTGGCCGTTGGGGCGGGTCACCGGAGTGTCGGAGACGACGACCGTGCCACCGCGCCCGTGGTAGCCGATCGGCAGGTGCTTCCAGTTGGGCAGCAGCGGCGCCTCGTCGGGGCGGAAGATCCGGCCGACGTTGCTCGCGTGCTCCTCCGACGAGTAGAAGTCGACGTAGTCGCCGACCTCGAACGGCAGCATGAGCTGGACCTCGGCCAGCGGTAGCAGCAGCGGCGCGACGGCCGCGCGGTGCGCCGGGTCGGTGAGCAGCTCCGTCAGCCGCGTGCGGACCGCGCTCCACTGTGGGCGGCCCAGCGCGAGGAACGGGTTCAGCGTCGGTGCGCGCAGGGCGCCGCCGGCGAGCACCAGGCCGGCCGCCTCGGCGCCGTCGAGGTCGAGCAGGGAGTCGCCGATGCGTACGCCGATCCGCGGTGGCTTCGCGCCGTGCCGGAAAACGCCGTAGGGCAGGTTGTGCACGCCGTACGGCGAGCCCGCCGCACCCGGAACCCAGGTCATCCCTCGTACCCCCCGTTCACCAGGCCGAGCCGGATCAGGTCGGTCAGCGGTTCGATCATGCTGCACGAGCCGAACCCGACCCAGAGCCCCCGGGGCTGGTCGCGGCGGGCCCGGGCGGGCTCGATCAGCGGCACCGCGTCGGTCGCGGCGAGCAGCTCGGCCACCTCGGCCACCTCACCGCCGTCGGCCGCGAGCCCCGCCGCGACCAGGATGTTGAGGAAGCCGTGATGGGTGAAGCCGGTCTCCGGGTCGGCGTGCCGGATCGCGTGGTGCAACCCGGCCGTCAGCTTGAACGGCAGCTCCCGCTCGCGGCACGCGCAGATCACCGCGGCCAGCTCGACCGGGGTCGGGAACAGCTCGGCAGCGAGCCCGCCGGTGCGGAACTTGGCCGCGACCCGGGCGCCGGCGCGGCGGGCCTCCGCGATCGTGTCGAGGCCCGCCAGGAGGCCGAAGGTGAGCGGCACCTCGGCGTAGACGTCCTGCTCGGGCAGGCGGGCGGCGAGGTCGAGGATGCGGGCGATGCCGGGCTGCGGGTCCTCGCCGCGCTTGGCCACGGCCGCCTCGACCTGGCGGACGTCCACGCGCGGGTCGTCGGGCGGGCCGAGCCGCTCGATCGGCAGGTCACCGATGATCCCGATGGCCATGCGCTCGTCGGGGTCCAGCAACGCCGTCAGCGCGTCGACCGAGCTGGCCGGCACGAGCAGCGGGCCGACCAGGTCCGCGTACCAGGCGCCGCGGTGTTCCCGGTGTGCCGTGACCGCGTCGGGCAGCGCGGCGTTACCAGGCGGGAAGACCGCCGCGTCGTCGACGAGGCGGTGGAACAGCGGGGCGATCAGCGGCTGGTCGGTGGGTGTCCGGCGATCGGTTGACACGGTTACAGAACTTAGTGGACGCTACAAGAAACGGACAACGACGTCCGATTATCGGACGCGGACGGGAGGTCGGCATGCCCTACTACCGCAGCGTCGGCGAGGTGCCCCGCAAGCGGCACACCCAGTTCCGGCAGCCCGACGGCAGCCTGTACGCCGAGGAGCTGATGGGTCAGGAGGGCTTCTCGTCCGATTCGTCGCTTCTCTACCACCGTGCGATGCCGACCGCGATCGTGGCCGCCGAGGAGTTCGACCCGCCGGCCTGGACCCGCACGCCGAACCGCCCGCTCAAGCCGCGCCACCTGCGCACCCACAAGCTCGACACCGCCGGCGCCGACCCGGTGCTGGGCCGGGCGCACCTGCTGGCCAACGACGACGTGCGGATCTCGTACGTAACCGCCGACCGCCCGTCGCCGCTCTACCGGAACGCGGTGGGCGACGAGTGCCTGTACGTCGAGGCCGGCGCGCTGCGGGTCGAGTCGACGTTCGGCGTCCTGGACGCCACCGCGGGCGACTACGTGATCATCCCGACCTCGGTGATCCACCGGCTGGTGCCGACCGGCGAGTCGCCGGTGCGGCTGCTGGCGATCGAGGCGACCGGCCACATCGGGCCGCCGAAGCGCTACCTGTCGGTGCGCGGGCAGTTCCTGGAGCACGCGCCCTACTGCGAACGGGACATCCGCGGGCCCTCGGCACCGATGCTGGCGGACGGCGAGGACGTCGAGGTGCTGGTGCAGCACCGGCGTGGGTGGACGAAGCACGTCTACGCACGGCACCCCTTCGACGTGGTCGGCTGGGACGGCCACCTCTACCCGTGGGCGTTCTCCATCCACGACTTCGAGCCGATCACCGGGCGGGTGCACCAGCCGCCGCCCGTACACCAGACGTTCCAGGGCCCGAACTTCGTGATCTGCTCGTTCGTCCCCCGCAAGGTGGACTACCACCCGCTGTCGATCCCGGTGCCCTACAACCACCACAACGTCGACTCGGACGAACTGCTGTTCTACACGGGCGGCAACTACGAGGCGCGGCGCGGGTCCGGGATCGAGCAGGGCTCCATGTCGCTGCACCCGTCCGGCTTCACCCACGGCCCGCAGCCGGGCGCCGCGGAGCGGTCGATCGGCATCGACTACTTCGACGAGCTGGCGGTCATGGTCGACACGTTCCGCCCACTGGACCTCTGCGACGCCGCGCTGTCGTGCGAGGACACGGGCTACGCGTGGACCTGGTCGGGCCGCGGGCCGGCCTAGGGGGTGTCTCGTGGATCAGGGTGGTGCCCCGCCTGGGTCCGGCGGGGTGCCGGCATGATCCACGAGACACCCCCTAGAACCGGATCCGGGCGACCACCGCGATCGCGGCCAGCGCGGTCGCGGCGAGGGCGACGGCCACGGCCCAGGGTGAGCCGCTGGCGCCGTACGCGATGACGCCCAGCGGTCCGGCGACGGTCGCGCAGCCGGCGACCGTCGACGCGCGGTCACGGCGGAACATCTCGCGCGGCGTGCCCGGCAGGCGGTTGGCGAACAGTGCGACCAGGCCCAGGCCGGCGAGGCCCAGCACCACGGCGACCACCCGCGAAGTGGCGGGATGGACGTTGTGCAGCACCGCGGCCAGCATCGCCACCGGCACGACGAAGGCGCCCACGTAGAGCGCCAGCCAGCCGATCGCGGTCTCGGGCGTCGGGCACAGATTGCGGGCAGCGGGCTCGGGGATCGCGTAACGGACGAGGTGGGCGCTCGACGCGAGCGCCGGGTCGAGCCGCAGCGCCTCGTCGCGGGCCTGCTCGGCCAGGTCGGTGAGCTGGAGGCGGCCGGCGATGCTGGACAGCACCAGGTGGGCCCGGGCGTCCCCGGGCGCGAGGTTGACCGCTTGCCACGCGGCGTCGAGGGCCCGCTGGCCGTTGCGGGCCTCGCCGAGGATCGCGGCACCGTGGAGTTGGGCGACGGGGTCGTCGGGGCCGCCGTCGAGAATCCGCTCCGCGACCGCGGCGGCCTCCTTGAACCGGCGCAGCTGCAGGAGCGCCTCGCCCTCGGTCACCCGCGGCTGCAGCTCGGCCGGCGCCGCCGCGACCGCCCGCTCGGCGGCCGCCAGCGCGGGCTCGGGCCGGTCGGCGGCGAGCTGGATGGCGGCCAGCAAGGCCAGGGCGGTGCCGTCGGCGGGGTCCGCGCGCAGCGCCGGGTCGAGCTCAGCCACGGCCTCGTCGAAATGCCCCAGGTCCGCGAGCAGCTCAGCTCGGCGCAGGTGGCCCTCGGTGGGATCGGCCTCCATCCCGTTCACACGTCCGAGCGTAGCGGTCGTGATCAGGCGGCGGGATCGAGCGGGGTTCGCGCGGTTCTCAGGCGGCGGCGGAATGCAGCAACGCCACCGCCAGACCGGCCAGGCCCTCGCCGCGGCCCGTCAGGCCGAGGCCGTCGGTGGTGGTGCCCGAGACGGTCACCGGCGCGCCGGCCGCCGCGCCGAGCACCTGCTGTGCCTCGTCGCGGCGGGGGCCGATCTTCGGGCGTACGCCGATGACCTGGATCGAGATGTTGCCGATGGCGAATCCGGCCGCGCGCACCCGGCGGGCGGCCTCCGCCAGCAGCGTGACGCCGGAGGCGCCGGCGAACTCCGGGCGGTCGACGCCGAAGTTGCTGCCGAGGTCGCCGAGGCCGGCCGCGGAGAAGAGCGCGTCACAGGCCGCGTGCGCGGCCACGTCGCCGTCGGAGTGGCCGGCCAGGCCGTCGACGCCCGGCCAGAGCAGGCCCGCGACCCAGCACTCCCGGCCGGCTTCGAAGGCGTGCACGTCGGTGCCGATGCCGACCCGAGGAAGCTCCACGCGGGCAGCCTATTCGGTGGCCAGCAGGTGCTCGGCGAGCAGCAGGTCGAACGGACGGGTGATCTTGAGCGCGTGTTCGGAGCCTGGGACGCAGGTCACGCGTACGCCCTGCTTCTCGACCAGGCCCGCGTCGTCGGTGAGCGGGTCCACGGCGGCGGCGTGCGCGGCGGCGAGGACCTGCCGGCGGAAGCCCTGCGGCGTCTGCACCGCGCGCAGCGGCGACCGGTCGACGGTGCCGCGGACGGCGTCGTCGGGGCCGACCTCCTTGATCGTGTCGACGACGGGCAGCACCGGGATCACCGCCTCGGCGCCCGCGCGGACGGCGGCGGCCACGGACTCGACCAGGTCGGGCGGGGCGAGCGCCCGGGCGGCGTCGTGCACGAGGACGATCGGCAGGTCGGCGGGGACGGCGGCCAGCGCGGCCGCGACGGACGCCTGCCGGTGTGCGCCGCCCGCGACCACCGTGACGGGTGCGACCGCCGCGAGCATGGCGCGGACGGCGGCCACCTCGTCGGGCGGTGCGGCCACCACGACGGCGGCGACCGACGGTGCCCGGCAGATCCGGCGCAGCGCGTGCACGAGCAACGGCTCGCCGCCGAGGAGCCGGAGTGCCTTGGGTGCGCCGGGGCCGAGCCGGGTGCCACTGCCCGCGGCTGGAACGAGGACCGCGACGTCACCGCGCGGGTTGAGCTGCGCGGTCACGTCGCGGTCCTCGGTCTTGTGTGTTGAAGAACGGGCGTCAGGCCTCGGTGAGCACCTTGTCGAGGAGGATCTCCGCCTCGTCCTTGGTGCTCTTCTCGGCGAGCGCCACCTCGCCGACCAGGATGTCGCGTGCCTTGGCGAGCATGCGCTTCTCGCCCGCCGACAGGCCCCGCTCCCGCTCGCGGCGCCACAGGTCACGCACGACCTCGGCGACCTTCAACGGGTTGCCGGAAGCCAACTTTTCCAGGTTTGCCTTGTAACGCCGCGACCAGTTGGTCGGCTCTTCGGTGTGCGGAGCACGGAGCACATCGAAGACCTTGCCCAGGCCCTCTTCCCCGACCACCTCACGAACGCCAACGATCTCGGCGTTTTCGGCGGGCACCCGCACCGTCAAGTCACCCTGAGCGACCCTGAGAACGAGGTAGAGCTTTTCCTCGCCCTTGACGACCCGAGTCTCGATTGCCTCGATGAGTGCGGCCCCGTGGTGGGGGTAAACAACGGTCTCGCCGACACTGAAAACCATAGGTTCGAAACCCCTTTCGCTGTGTCTAGGGTAACACGCGGGAGCACCGATGTCCCATCCCGGTCCTGACCGTTAGTGCAGCTCAGAGGGCTTGTGACAGGTCTTTCTCAGGCTTGACACGCTCCGCGTCGGCCTTTTCCAACACGCTGAGTAACCTTCGGGTTACCAATCCGCAGGGGCCTCGTCGATATCGGACGCGAATGCTTCCCACCTCTAAGGGTAACCCGCAGGGGTCCTTTGCCGCCTGCCAGCGCGCGGACCGGCGGTCCCTCGCCAAGATCGAACCGCAGCGAACTGTGGCGCTCATCGGGCTCGTGCGCCACTCTTGAAGCAGACGCGACTTCGCGCGCGGCAACATAGGGCGCAGGGGGCAGCATGGGCACGCCGCACGACGGTGACAGCGGGCCCTTCGACGAGCTTCCGGAGCTGCCGCCCGACGTCCGGATCCCCGACGACGCGTCCGAGCTCGCCGACGAGGCCGCGCAGGTGCGCCAGGAGCTCCGCGAGGAGCGCGTCGGCGGTTCCCGGTCCGGTGCGCGGGTCTTCTCCGGCGGCGGGTTCCGCGGCAGCGTCCCGCCGGAGGGCGGCGCGGCCGCGACCGAGCCGGCCTCCCTGCGCATCCCGTTAATGATCATGACTGCGGCGCTGCTGGCCGCGGTGATCAGCTTGTTCGCCGCGGCGTGGCCGAGCCAGCGGCGCGGCGTGGCACCGACGGCCAGCTCCAGCCCGGTCGCCACGACCGCCGCGCGCCCGGTGCTGCCCGCCCTTGACCTCCTCGACGACCAGGGCAACAGCGTGCCGCTGGCGACCCTGCTGCCGGCCGTGCTGATCCTCGCCGAGGACTGCCCGTGTGCCGCCGCGATCGCGGCCGAGGCCCCACCCGGGGTGACGGTCGTCGCGGTCGGCTCCGCACGCAGCGGCGCTCCACTCCCGTCGACGGCGACCCTGCCCGGCCCGGCGACCGCCCCGGTGCGCCGGCTGCGGGACCCCGGTGGCCTGGCCGACTTCGTCGCGGCGGTGGCGACGCTCGGCCCGGCCACGCCGGTGGCCCTGGTCGCCCGCTCCGGCGAGCTCACCCAGCTCGTCGACAGCAGCACACCGACCAGCGCGTACGCCGCGGATCTGGCCTTCCTGCCCGCTCGCTAGGTATGCCTAGGCGCGCCCAGGTGCCCGGGTAAGTACCCCTGAGCCCGCAAGTTAGGGAATGGCTCCCGATGTCCGGCGGCCCGCCACGGCCGAACATGGATACATCAGCGAACACCACCAAGGAGCGCACGATGTATCAGAACCCGGAGCTCATGCTCACCCTGGCCCACGACCACCAGCGCGACCTGATCGCCGAGGCCGACCGCACGCGGTTGTTCAGCCGGATCAACCGCGCTCGCAAGGCGCAGCGCGGCTCCCATGCGCGCTCGACCCGAGGGCCTTCCCACTGATGACCGGCCGGCGCGACCATCGCGCCGGCCGGTTTCGCATTCACGGCGTACGCAGCAGCAGGCTCGCGTAGAGGGTCAGGCCCGGGCCGAAGGCCAGGGTGACGATCCGCCGGGGCGGGTCGGCCTGCCGGCGCAGCCGCTCCACGATCAGCAGCACGGTCGGCGACGAGCAGTTGCCGTGCTCGGCCAGGGTCGCGCGGGACGCCGCCATCTGGTCGACGGTCAGCTCCAGCTCCCGTTCGACGACGTTGAGGATGCGCGGGCCGCCCGGGTGCACGGCCCAGCCGTCGACGTCCGACCGGCGCAGCCCGTGCCGGGCCAGCAGGTCGTCGACCAGCGTCCGCACGTGCTGCGCGAGCACCTGCGGCACCTTGGGCGACAGGCCCATGCGGAAGCCCAGGTCGGTCACGTCCCAGGTCATCTGGTCCGCGGTGGCGGTGTCGGTGACCGCGGCCACCTCCGCCAGCTCGTACCCCTGACCGCCGGGCGTCACCACGACGGCGGCCGCGGCGTCGGAGAAGAGCGCGTGCGCGACGATCTGCTGCGTGTCGAACCGCGTGGCCGCCGGCTGGATGTGCAGGCTGGTCAGCTCGGTGCAGAGCAGCAGGGCAGCGCGGCCGCGCGCGGTGACGTAGTCGCCGACCGAGCCGAGCCCCGGCAGTGCCGCGTAGCAGCCCATGTGCCCCACGAACAGCCGCTGCGTGTCGGGCGCCATGCCCAGGTCGCGGCTGAGCAGGATGTCCAGCCCCGGGGTGACGTACCCCGTGCAGGAGCAGACCGCGAACAGCCCGATGTCGTTGATCGACAGGTCGGCGTCGGTCAGCGCCCGGGTCACCGCCTCCTTGCCGAGCGGCATCGCCTCGACCAGATAGCGCTGCATGCGCTTGGCGGTCGGCCAGTCCGAGACGTCCTCGATCAGCGGGCTGACGCAGGCCTGCCGGGTGACCACACCGGAGTTCGCGAAGATCCGCTCGGCCAGCGAGCGCGCCGAGGCCGGGAAATGCTGCCGGAAATAGCCGGTCCAGAGATCCGCCTGACTGGTCGCGGCCGGCAACGACAGCCCGACGCCCGCGATGGTGGGCCTCACCACCGCGGGGCCGATCCGTCGTGGTCCGGGTCGCCGCCCAGCGCCGCGATGCCGAGCCAGTCGGCACAGACGTCCGACGTGGCCGGGTGCAACGAGCCGCACCGGGCGTCCCGGTAGAGCCGCTCCAGCGGGTGCCCGCGCCGGGTCGCCGACGTGCCCGCCGCCTCCAACATCGACGCGGCCACCTCGGCCGCCGTGGTCCCGGCGAGCAGCTTCGCCCGCCACACCCAGCGGTTCGTCTCCGGCTCGCCGGGCTCCTCGTCGACCCGGCGGCCGGCCTCGGCGACCACCAGGCGGGCGGCGGCGACCGCCGCGTCGGCCCGGCCCACGCGGGCCCGGACCGCCGGCAGGTGGGTCAGCTTGCGGGCGTTGAGGTGCTCGACCGCCGCGTCGATCGAGGCCTGGGCAACCCCGACGTAGACGGCCGCGTAGCTGGCGATCAGCCAGTGCGGCATGAGCTGGGCCACCACCAGGGCCAGCCCTTCCATGCCGCCGAGCAGGCGGTCGGCCGGCACGGTCACGTCGAGGTGCAGGTCGTGCGAGGCGGTGGCGCGCATGCCGAGCGAGTCCCAGGTGCGCTCGACCTGCAGGCCGGGGCTGTCGGCGGGCACCAGGAACTGCGAGACCACCGACTGGTCGCCGATGCTGCGGGCGGCCACCAGGTACGCGTCGGCGTGCCCGGCACCCGAGCAGAACGTCTTCGCGCCCTTGATGTGGTAGCCGCCCTCCACCGGCTCGTACGTGGTGGCCAGCTGGGACAGCCGGGAGCCGGCCCCGCGCTCGCTCATCGCCACGCCGTACCACGAGCCGGCCGCGGCGTCGGCGAGCAGCTTGTCGCGGGCGGCCAGCGCGCTGTCCGGCAGCCCCAGCGACTCGGCCAGCTCGGCGCTGACCGCGCCCAGGGCGCCGGTGACCGACGCGTGCATGTTGAACACCAGCGCCGCCGCGCCGTTGCCGCGCGCCAACTCGTACGCCACCGCCGTGTACTCGGCGAAGCTGGCCCCCGCGCCACCGAGCGCCTTGGGCACCATCAGCCCGAAGAGCCCCGCCGCGCGGAGGTCGGCGAAGTCGTCGACGGGAAAGTCGCCCGCCCGGTCGTAGTCGCCCGCGCGGGCCGCCATCCGCGGCGCGACCCGCCGCGCCGATTCGAGCGCGTTCATGTGCCCCCTCCGCCTTGCCCATTCTGTCCTAATTGTTCTTTACGCCGCGACCTTGGTAGAGCACCGCGGTGCTGGCGACGGGAACGATCCGCCGCCGACCCGGCACCGGCCGGCGCCCGGCCAGCCAGCCGGCGACCGCCGGGACCGACGGCCGGATGCCGCGCACCTCCAGCCGCACGCCGTGCCGGGCGCACAACCGGGTGAGCCGAGCCGGATCGACGAAGAGGCCGGGGTCGTGGATACCCCTTGGCGCGCGCGGCATGCGCTCGGCCACGTGCACCGCGAGAACCCGGCTGACCGCGGTGTCGTTGAGGGTGTCGAGCACGAGCAGCCCACCCGGGCGCAGCACCCGGCACAGCTCGGCCACCGTCCCGGGCAGGTCGGGTACGTGCTCGAGGATCTCGCCGGCGACCACCACGTGCGCGCTGGCCGTCGCGAGCGGGATGGCCGCGGCGTCGCCGGCGACCGGGGTGACGCCGTGGCTGGCCGCCTGCTCCAGCGCGGAGGGCACGACGTCGACGCCGACGTGGTGGTAGCCGTGGTCGCGCAGGTGCGGCGCGAGCAGCCCGGCGCCGCAGCCGACGTCGACGAGCAGGGCGCCCGGCTCGGCGGCCGGCGGCACCAGCCGGGCCCGGGCCTCGGCGAGCCAGTGCAGCATCGCGAAGGGGCCGTCCGGCCGCCACCATTCGCCGGCCAGGTCGTGGTACTGGCGCGGGTCGTTGCGGGGGCGCGGTAACCGCATTTCCCAAACGGTACAGGCAGGTCATGCCTGGCACGACCGTTGCCGAACCGGCAGACTTCGGGTCATGTCATGGTCATTCCGGGCCCTGGTGCGCGCCTCCCATCCGGAGCCGGCGGTGGCGGTCACCACCGTCACCGCGCTGCTCGCCTGGGGTGTCGGGCACGACGCCGCGGGGATCGCCCGGACGGCGGCCGCCGTGTTCGCCAGCCAGCTCGCCATCGGCTGGGTGAACGACTGGCTCGACGCCGACCGGGACCGGTCGGTCGGGCGTGTCGACAAGCCCGTCGCGACCGGTGCGATCGACCGGCGGCTGGTCGGCCGCTGCGGCCTGGCCGCCTCGGTGGCCTGCGTGCTGCTGTCGCTGACCACGGGCTTCCCGGCCGCGCTGCTGATGATCACGGCACTGGTCTCCGCGCTGCTCTACGACTGGCCGCTGAAGCTGACCGCGCTGTCGGTCCTGCCGTACGCCGTGTCCTTCGGCCTGCTCCCCGCGTTCGTCGTGGTCGCCCTGCCCGGCGCGCCGGCCCCGCCCGCGTGGCTCGTGCTGGCCGGTGCGCTGCTCGGCGGCGGCGCCCACTTCGCCAACGCGCTGCCCGACCTCGACGAGGACAGCCGGACCGGCGTACGGGGGTTGCCGCAACGGCTCGGCCCGGCCGGCTCGCGACTGGCCGCCGCGGTGCTGCTGCTCGCCGCGACGGTCGCGCTCGTCGCCGGTCCGGCCGGTCCGCCGTCCTGGTCGGGCGTCGCGGCCGTCGTCGCCGCCGCGGTGGTGCTGCCGCTCGGTTGGTACGCCGGACGCGCGGCGGCGGCCAGGGGAAACCGGCCCGTGGCGATGTTCCGCGCCGTGATGGCCGTGGCCGTGATCGACGTCATCCTGCTCGTGGCGAGCGGTCGCGTGGTGTGACCGTCCGGGCGCGGCGCGCGCTGCGTGCGGGTCGATCGTCCATGGCGGATCACGCCCCACTACCCTGGAGCGCGGCCAGCCGGGGTGGCCCCGGCCTGCATTTCGAGGAGGAGCGACGTGACGCGCTCGAAGTTCGGGACCCGCCGTCGCGCGGTGCTGCTCGCCGGCCTGGCCGTCGCGGCCTCCGCGAGCCTGCTGCTGACGGGCTGCGGATCCGGCCAGGTCTCCTCGACGGCCGACACCGCGCCGGCGATCGACGGCGTCGACACCGACGTCGCCGCGTCGAACGGCGGCAGCTTCAGCGTGCGGAACCTGACCGTCGACTTCAAGCTCGACGGTTACCCGGCCGGCTCGGACGCCCGGCTCGCGGTCGCGCTCTACAACAACACCGGTTCTCCGGTGACCGTACGGGTGACCAGCCCGGGCGCCGCGGACGTGCGCCTGGTCAACCCGAACGCGACGCCGAGCCCGACCGCCGCCGCCGAGCCGACGGCGACGCCGACCGCGACCGCCACGCCGGGTGGCGAGACGGCGACGCCGACCCCGGCCGCACCCCCGCCCGCGCCGGCCCAGCCCGGCGGTCCCGCCGAGCTCACGATCCCGCCCGCGGGCTTCGTCACGCTCAACCAGGCGCAGGGCAGCTTCCTGCTGCTGACCGGCCTGCGGGACGAGCTCAACGACGGCAACACGGTCCCGGTGGTGTTCGACTTCGGCGGCCAGCAGGTCACGACCGAGGCCGGCCTGGCGGTCCCGCTGTCCCCGGTGCCGCGCGGCCCGCGCGTCGTGCCGGACGAGGGCCACGAGGCGGACGTCGCCCCCGAAGGGGGCTGAACTGTCACACCCGCACGTTAGGTTTCGCGGGTGAGCACACGAGCGGCCGCGCGGCCGGCCTATGTCTGCGACGCGTGCGGTCACCAGCCGCCGAAGTGGCTCGGGCGCTGTCCCGAGTGCGGTGAGTGGGGCTCGGTCGTGGAGAGCACGACCGGTCCCGCCGTGGCGGGCAAGGTGGTCGCCACCCGCATGCCGGCCGAGCCGGCCCGGCCGATCGCGACCATCAGCGCCGCACCCGCGCGGGCCCGCCCGACCGGCGTCAGCGAGCTCGACCGCGTGCTCGGCGGCGGCTTCGTGCCGGGCGCGGTGGTGCTGCTCGCCGGCGAGCCCGGCGTCGGCAAGTCCACGCTGCTGCTCGACGTGGCACAGCGCTGGGCGGCCGCCGGCGACACGCCGTCGCTGGTGATCAGCGGCGAAGAGTCGGTGAGCCAGGTCCGGCTCCGCGCCGAGCGGATCGGCGCCCTCGACGAGCGGCTCTACCTGGCCGCCGAGAGCGACCTGTCCGCGGTGCTCGGCCACCTCGACGCGGTCAAGCCCGGCCTGCTGGTGCTCGACTCCGTGCAGACGATCTCGGTGTCCGGCGAGGGCGTCCCGGGCGGCGTCACCCAGGTCCGTGCGGTCACCGCCGCGCTGGTCGCGGTGGCCAAGGAGCGCGGCATCGCCACCGTGCTGGTCGGCCACGTGACCAAGGACGGTCAGGTCGCCGGGCCGCGGGTGCTCGAGCACCTGGTCGACGTGGTGCTGCATTTCGAGGGCGACAAGCACTCGGCGCTCCGGCTCGTCCGCGGCATGAAGAACCGGTTCGGCGCGGCCGACGAGGTGGGCTGCTTCGAGATGCACGAGGCGGGCATCGCGAGCCTGGCGGACCCGTCCGGCATGTTCCTGACCCGCTACGCCGAGGCGGTCCCCGGCACCTGCGTCACGGTCGCGATGGAGGGCCGGCGGGCCCTGGTGACCGAGGTGCAGGCGCTGATCGGCGCCGCCGTCCCTGGCTCGCCGCGGCGCACCGTCTCCGGCATCGACAGCGCCCGGCTCGCCATGGTGCTGGCCGTGCTGCAGACCCGCACCAAGCAGCTCACCCTGCACGACCGCGAGGTGTTCGCGGCGACCGTCGGCGGCATCCGGGTCACGGAGCCGGCGGCCGACCTGGCCATGGCCCTGGCGGTCGCCTCCGGCGGGCTGAACCTGGCCATCTCACCCCGGCTCGCGGCGATCGGCGAGGTCGGGCTCACCGGCGAGGTCCGCCGGGTCGGCGCGGTCCCCCGGCGGCTGGCCGAGGCGGCCCGGCTCGGCTTCCGCTACGCGCTCGTGCCGCCCGACTGCGGCCCCGCCAAGACGGGCGTCGCCGCGCCCGGGCTGCGGGTCGAGGAGGTGTCCGACCTGTCCTCCGCACTGCAATGGGCGGCGCGCTTATCAGCCGAGTGATTCGCCCTATTCACCCCAGCTTGGGGGCCTGTTTACCACCTACGGGCGGCCGTGCGCCCAACCGTGACCGCAGCTAGGTCATGACGGTCCGTAGACTGTTGCCCGTGCCGTTCGACCGCGACTCCAACAAGACCCCTGGCGCGAGCCTGCCGGGCCGCGCTGGTGTCGCCGGCGCACCCCAGCAGCGGGTCGTCGGGTCAGCCGCGCCGGGCCCACCGGCGGCGGGCACCAGCGCCGCGGGCGACCCGCTGCGCGCCAACCTGGCGCTGATGGCGCCGGGCACGGCCCTGCGCGACGGCCTGGAGCGCATCCTGCGCGGCCGCACTGGCGCGCTGATTGTGCTCGGCTACGACAGCGTGGTCGAGGAGATCTGCACCGGCGGCTTCCCGCTCGACGTCGAGTTCTCCGCGACCCGACTGCGCGAGCTGTGCAAAATGGACGGCGCGGTCGTGCTATCCAGCGACGGCACGCGCATCGTCCGGGCCGCCGTGCACCTGATGCCCGACCCGTCGATCCCGTCGGAGGAGTCCGGCACCCGCCACCGCACGGCCGAGCGGGTGGCCAAGCAGACCGGCTTCCCGGTCATCTCGGTGAGCCAGTCGATGCGCATCATCGGCCTCTACGTCAGCGGCCACCGCCACGTCCTCGACGACTCGGCCGCCATCCTGTCCCGCGCCAACCAGGCGCTCGCGACGCTCGAGCGCTACAAGATGCGCCTCGACGAGGTCTCGGGCACGCTTTCGGCGCTGGAGATCGAAGACCTGGTCACGGTCCGCGACGCGGTCGCGGTCGTGCAGCGCCTCGAGATGGTCCGCCGCATCGCCGACGAGATCTCGGGCTACGTGGTCGAGCTGGGCACCGACGGCCGCCTGCTGGCCCTGCAACTCGACGAACTGATGGCCGGCGTCGACGCGGACCGCACGCTGGTCATCCGCGACTACCTGCCGGTGGGCCGCCGCGCCCGCACCCTGGACGAGGCCCTGGTCGAGCTGGACCTGCTCTCGGCGACGGAACTCATCGACCTGGTAGCGGTCGCGAAGGCCATCGGCTACCCGGGCGCCAGCGACGCCTTGGACGCCGCGGTCAGCCCGCGCGGCTTCCGCCTGCTGGCCAAGGTCCCCCGGCTCCCCGGCTCGGTCGTGGACCGCCTGGTCGACCACTTCGGCAGCCTCCAACGCCTCCTAGGCGCCACAGTGGAGGACCTGCAGGCGGTGGACGGCGTAGGCGACGCCCGAGCCCGCGGCGTCCGCGAAGGCCTCTCCCGCCTGGCCGAGGCGTCCATCCTGGAGCGCTACGTCTAAACCAGACTGAGAAATCAGATCTGCGACTCGGGCTCGCGGTGCGCACGACCGCCGCTCCCGCCAGCCACCGCTCCGCTGCCACCTCCGCCGCGCTCACCCTCACCCCAAACACCCACTCCGCCCGCAACAAGATCGACCGACAGCGGAAATGGGAGGCGAGGAAAGCCCGACAGAGCCGCAAACAAAGTGAGAGCGGGGCATCCCCCAACGACACCACCACAGTGGACCGGCCGAACGAGGCGGGCGCCGCGTTGGGACGGGGCGGCGAGACGGTTGGGGCTGCGCGAGCGGGCGCCGCGTCGGGCACGGCCGGCGTGGCAGTTGCGGCCGCAGGGGCCGGGCGCCGCGTCGGGCACGGCCAGCAGCAGCGTGACCACCAGCATGCCGGACGAGATC
>NZ_JBFAIU010000129.1:13224-19241 GCF_040654855.1 Asanoa sp. NPDC050611 | reverse complement strand
AGGGTGCCGTCGGTGAACGCCACGGCCGCGGGGCCGTCCCAGGGCTCCATCAGGCTCGCGTGGAAACGGCGCATAGAAGGTGTCACTGCCGCCACCCGGGCCGGTCACCCGGCCGCCGTCCGACGACGCGAAGCCGCCGCCAGGAGGAGGGCCCAGGCCGTGCGCCGCCTGCGAACCGGCGACGTGGGGTTTACGACTCTTGTACGGGAGCCGGAAGAGCGGCGACAGGACGGATCCAGAGCAGCATCGCGTTGCCGGCCGGGCTTGCGGGCAGCCGCTCGACCGCTGTCACGAGCTCCTCGAGGGTGGCACCGTGGACAGCCAGGTCAGTTCCCTGAATGTCCCGCGCGCTGAATGATCCCGGCTGCCCGGCGACCTCGAAGATCGGGCCGCCGTGATAGTCCCAAGGGTAGATCGCCAGCTGCAGCTCGGCGCCCTCCACCGGCGGGTGCACGGCGTACAGACCCGCCACCGCGTCCGCCGCGACGTCGACGACTTCGGTCAGCGTCCCTCCCCGGACGTTGACCGGCTCTGGTCCTCCGCCGCTGATGAAAAACGCGGTCCAGCCGCCGTCCTCGTCGACCCCGGCAACGCCAGTGATCAACGCCGCCGGCGTCTTCGTCCGGCCAACCCACATCCGACGCAGCCAGCCCATCGCCGCATGGTCGCACGGGACGGTCAACATCGCCTCCCGCAACAAATTTGGTTGTCCTCCCAGCCAACGCGATCTACCTTGGATCTCAGTAGGAAGAACGCACGATCGAGGAGTGACCCGGACATGTTGTGGCAGCCCATCGCCGAACCGCAGCGGTTTTCGCTGTGCGGTTTCGCGGTCCTGCCCACCTTCGGGCGATCCGTCGATAAGACCGCCAGCGCTAAGCCGAACCACGCGGGGCGGCGGCTGAGGTAAGCGCAGAAGAAGCGCTTCACGCCGCCTCCCGACGCGGGACAGGGCGGCGTTTCTGTTTCCTGACAACAATTCCAATTGAAGGCCTCATAGGGGTGTGGCGCAACTGGTAGCGCACCGGCTTCCAAATCCGGTGGTTGCAGGTTCGAGTCCTGTCGCCCCTGCTCTCCCACCAGCCCGCTCGGGCCGGTCGGGAACGTGGTTTGAGAACTCCACAGTGGATGGCATCTTGATCTCGGGTGCCCGGCGCGGGCGTCGCGGAAGCCCGCGCCGAGCACAGCGGTAGGACCGGCTCGGTGGTTCTGGGAACAGGTATCCGACATCTTGGGGCTGTAGCTCAGTTGGCAGAGCGTTCGTCTGGCAGGCGAAAGGCCGCGGGTTCAAGTCCCGCCTGCTCCACCGAGAGGCGTCGCGTCCGTCCTTACGAGGAGGCGCGTTCTGGTAGCAAGCCCACCGAGCTCGGCAGGTCGAGCGCGCCCCTGAAAAGGGCGAGGTCACTGGTTCGATCCCAGTGGTGGGCACGTCGATGAGCCGCGGGTTCGAGTCCCGCCGGAGGCAGCTCGTGGAGGTTCGAGTCCTGCGCTCCCAGCACTGCGACGATGGTCGAATGAGCCGCATCGAGTACGTCACCGGCGACGCGACCCAGCCTCAGGGCGCGGGCCCGAAGATCATCGTGCACGTGTGCAACGACGTGGGCGGCTGGGGCCGCGGGTTCGTCGTCGCACTCTCCCGCCGCTGGCCCGAGCCCGAGCGCGCGTACCGCGCCTGGCATCGCGACCGCACCGGCTTCGCCCTTGGCGCCACCCAGTTCGTCGAGGTCGAGCCCGACCTGTGGGTGGCCAACCTGATCGGTCAGCACGGCCTGCGCCGGTCGGGCGGCACACCACCGATCCGGTACGACGCGGTGCGCGCCGGTCTGGCCGAGGTAGCCGCGAAGGCGGCGGACCTGGGCGCGTCGGTCCACATGCCCCGCATCGGCGCCGGCCTGGCCGGGGGGCGCTGGCCGGAGATCGAGCAGATCATCACCGACGAGGTCACAACCAGGAACATCCCAGTCACGGTGTACGACCTCGAGTAACGCGTTGTTCGCCGTAGTTCAGCTGGTAACACCGCCGTTCTTGTAAAACGGAGGAAATTGGTTCGGGTCCAGTCGGGTCCATGCAGCAACACACATGGTGGCGCAGAGCAGCGGAGTGCTCGCGACCCTGTCAAGGTCGAGATCGCGGGTTCGAATCCCGTCGTCACCGCGCGAGGAAGGATGGCCGAGAGGTCCAAGGCGCTGCCCTGCTAAGGCAGACCGGCGTAGTCCGGCGCGGGTTCGAATCCCGCTCCTTCCGCCACGTCGTCGTAGTAGTGGTGAAGGCACGGCGCACGGAGATCGGTGGTTGACCCGCCGACGACAGGCATGCCCTCATAGCTCATCTGGAGAGAGCGCCGGCCTACGAAGCCGGAGGCGGCAGGTTCGAGTCCTGTCGGGGGTACTCGAGGTTTGGGCCGCAGTATCGGTAGGGAGCACTTGTGGCGAAGGACAAACCGCCGTTTGCGATGACGGCGATGCTCAGGCTGGAACGCGGCACCGAGAACGCAGCCGACACTTTGCGTCGGTACGCTCCGCTCGCCGACGAGGTCGGCGCTGACGGGATCGACGTCGACGTCGAACGCGCCGACCTGGTGCTATCGGGCTCTCTCGTCAACGTGAACGAGGAACGCGCCATGCACGCGATGGCATGGCGGCTGTTGCACCGCTTCGGCTGGCGGAAGCAGGACCTCGTCTACAGTCGCAACGTCCGCTACGCCGAGACCATCGCGCCCCCGTCCGGCCCACCGGCCGTCCGGCTGGTGATCGACCGGGCCGACCAGGAGATGGGCTGGGAAGGCGCGACCCACGGCACCGGGCTCACCCCGGACCGCACCCTGGAGATCGAGCCGGCGGAAAGGGACGTAGTCGCCCGGCTCTTCGTCACCGTCCCGACGACCACGATCGCAGGGACGGTGGAGGCGCTGGAGCCGTGGCTGGCCCGCGTCGAGCCCGCCGCAGTGGGTGTGGACCCGGGCCGCGCAGCCGTGTTGTTTCTCGCCCGAGCCGACGTGCGGACCGAGGCGGCGAGGCTCGGCCTTGGCCCGGTCGAGACCGGCCGCATCGAGGCGCACGCCGACCACGTCATCGAGACCGCGGTCGCCGCCGACGGCACGACCCTCTGGCTACGCCGCGGCACCGATCCGGTCGATCGGCACTGGGCCGGCATCATCGAGGTCCGGGAGATGGTGATCGACGACTCGTACCCGGACTAGCTCGCGCCGCCTTTTCAGCGGACGGTCGGGGGTTCGAATCCCTCACGGCGCACTTGCGGGATAGAGGAGCTAGGTCGTCCTCGCAGGGCTCATAATCCTGAGATCGCGGGTTCAAATCCCGCTCCCGCTACCACGTTCCGGTAGCTCAGCCTGGCAGAGCGTCTGCTCGACACGCAGAGGGTCGGGGGTTCGAATCCCTCCCGGGACACGACCATGGCGCGGTGGACGAATTGGAAGAGTCGCCCGGCTTTCACCCGGGACACGTGCGGGTTCGAGTCCCGTCCGCGCTGCTCATTCGAATGCCATCCACCGTGGAGATCCAGTTCGAGCGACCACAGCGGGACCGGTGCGACGGTACCCATCGACCCGTCGAGTTTCCGGACGGATTCATACCTGCCGTGTTGCCGGGGACCGACGGTCGTCTGCTCGTCGGCCGATTCACAAACCTCCGTACGCCGGTGGTGTTCATGAGGTTTCGATCCCGACCCTGCGACCCGAGTTGGGGGACCGTCACCGACCTCGTCAACGTGCCGGGCAAAGGACTGGCGATGCGGATCGGGGGTTCGCCGAGTCATTAGGCGGCGTACGGCGAACGCGTCGTCAACGCCGAGTCGGCCGACGGCAGGGCGACGTGGTTCAGTGACACCGTTGCCACGGGTGTCGGCGAGGGTTGGCGCGGTGGGTTCCCCGTCAGCGGCGATGCGCTGGTGACGATCACCGTCGACAGGCCGAGAAACGAACGATCCATCAGCGTACGGCCGGTGCGCGGACCCGATGGGCCAAGGTCCCCGCAGGCGGCGACGGGCTGGTGCTGGGCGCTGTCGCGAGCCACGACGGTTCCGTGGTCGTCCTCGGCGCGGCGGACGACCGCATTGTGCGCCAGCGCATGCGCACGGGTTACTCGGGCCACGTCGGCGTACGCAGCAGTGCCCGGTGCAACGAGCATTTCAACGCGGCGTCGGTGCCGGCTACTGCAAGACGGGCTACCACGGCTCGGCTCGACGTGCGGTTCGGCCGCGACGACTGCTTGTCGTGGACCCGCACGATGGTGTGATTCAGCTGGACAACCATCCCTCACGTCTGGCCCGGGTCAGGCAGTTGTGCGATCGCGACGGGAACGCCCCTTCCGGCGGACGCCGGCGGCGTTGGTGCCTCGCCCCATCAGCGACACAGAATGCAGCTCACTTATCGCGGCATGAGAGAGAGTCATTGCTAGTCGCACGCAAGCTCGTGGCGAGGGTCATGTTCCGAGTAGATCGAGGTCACGAACGCAGAAACCGTGGTGCGCCCACTCCTCGCCCAGTACCACCTGGACGCACTGCAGCACCGACTTTCCCCTGGCATACGGCGGCCAACCCGGGCCCGCCGGCACTGGCGCGGGCGCCGAGAGCTGATCGGCCGTCACCGTCGACAGCCAACGCTCTAGCTCAGCGCCTTGCACGTCGCGCGTGGCCAGCACCTCGTCGAGACTGGGGGCCGCCGCTCGATCCAGGCCCTGCTCCTCCTGGTCAGGGACGAACTCGGGCGCCAGCCCGATCGCGGTGAACGGCTCGGTCGATCCCAGACAGCAGCGGCGGAACCACGAGTCGTGCACGAACACCAGGTGGCGCAGGGTCTCGACCGCCGACCATTCGCCGCCGACGCGCTGCTGCTCCGAACCCCTGGGCATCGCTCGCAGGCGCTCGATCGTCTTCGCCCAGCCGGCCCGCAGCTGCCGGACACCCTTCAGCAGGTCCGCCGGATCGGCTGAGCGGAGCAGCAGCCGCACCGGATACCGGCGGTCAAGCTCAGCTTCGACGTACGACGTCACCTCGACTCCGTTGACCACCAGATTGGTGACCAGCCCGTCGATCACAGCGTCCTGCATGACCACCCCGATCAGACGAGCGCGGGTCAAGTCACACTCGCGGAACTCGGCATCAGTCAGATCCTGGTCGTTGAAGCTCGCCATGCCGGGCAGTATCCACCGGCGTACCGACAACATCGCAGTGCGGCAGCGACCCGCGGTCGCACCGGGCGATCGTCTGGCGGCCGTTCAACCTGTCCTGGATCCTCAACGCGTGCGTCCACCGAATGGGCGACGGCGGGTCGATGCGGCTCGGCGGCGGCCCGGCCGGTGCGACGATCAACGAAGACCGTGGCAGGCGTCGACCGGGGGAGCGCTGCCGCTCGTGGCCTTTCGTGTTCGCGTGCACCGTCGTCGGGCCAGGGGCAGTGCGCCGTCGACGCTGCTGGTCGTGCTCTTCTGCCTGCTCGTCGGCGTGCCGCTCACCGCGACGCTCACCCCCGACGTGGAGATCACGGTCGCGGGCCAGCGCCTGTCGGTCGGCGTACGCGAGCCGAGCCTGTCGCTGTCCGGCCCGGCGCAGGTCGTGCAGATCGGCAACACGGAGCTGGACCTGACCGCGTTGCGGGTCTACGGACCGCTGCGCCCCCGGCTGAGCCTCGGCCCGGTCGACCGCGACGCCGCGGTCAAGGCGCTGGATCCCGTCACCGGCGCGCAGACCCGCGCAGCCGCGGCCACGACGATCGGGATCGGCTTCCTCCGGTGGTACGCGCTGGCCACCGTCATCCTGCTCGGCTTCACGGCCGCCGTGATCGCGATGGCGGATACGTTGCGCGCGGCGCACGGCCAGCTGCTCTCCACCAGCGCCATGGCCGGCGCCACGATCACGGTCACGTTGGTCGGCTGGGCCGCCGCCGGAGTGTTGGCCTACGACGGCGTGGCGCACGGGCTGCGGCGGGTCACGTCCCTGTCGGACCTCGTCGGCACGTACCACCTCGGGCCTCCGCCGGTCGGACCGAAGGTCCACGGCTT
>NZ_JBFAIU010000129.1:0-13215 GCF_040654855.1 Asanoa sp. NPDC050611 | reverse complement strand
CGGCCCCACCGCGCCCGACGCCTCCGCCGAGGATCTCGCCTGCGCGCGCAGCGTCGACTCGCTCGCGGCCGAGCTCGGGCAGCTGATGGGCGCGCCGGCGGTCAACCTCGCCTGCACCGGAGCGTCGATCAGCGCGGGCCTGCGCGGCGCCCAGACGATTGACGGGCGGGTGCTGCCGCCCCAGGTCGGACTGCTCAAACAGGTCGAAGGCCTGCGGTACGTGGTGGTGGTGATCGGCCCGAACGACCTGTACTGGACGGATTTCCTGCGTTACTGCTACGGCGTCGAGTCGTGTGGGGACAACCTGGCGCAGGGGGAGTTCGCGTACCGGCTGGCCGCCTTCGACCGCGACTACGGCGACCTGCTGCGCGACCTGGCCGACCTGCCCGGGCGCCCGCGGGTCGTGGTGGCCGCGTCGTACGACGTCTTCGCATCTGACGCGGACTGCCCCGACACCCGGGGCCCGGCCGGCGCGGCCGGGCTGTCGCCGGCCAAGCTGCGCCTGTTGATCGACATGAACCGGCAGCTCAACGACGTGCTGCGGGTCGGCGCCGGGAAGTATGGATTCGCCGTGGCCGAACCGAACCTGACGCCGCTGTGCGCCGACCCGGGGTCGCCACTCGGTCCCGACCTGCAACACCTGTCAGACCCGGCACCCTTCCATCCCACCGGGGTCGGGACCCTGCGGCTGGCGGCGGCTGTCGCTAGCGCGCTCACGCCCGATTAATAACATTATGACCGATTAGTGTAAGCCCGCGCTCCGTGGGTACCCCACCGGTCGTGATCGATGTGCGCGAAGAAGCCGGGCGCGACCGCCGCGGGACGAACGCGGCCATGGTGCGCGACCTCTTCGGACGCCTCACCGTCTGGCACGCCTTGTTCCTGGTGATCATCGTCGCGGTCGCGCCACTGCTGTACGTCTTCGATCTGACCCGGACCTCCGCCGTCGTCGTCGCCGGCGGCGCCAGCGTGGTCGCCATCCTGACCGCGGTGTGGCGCCGGACGGTACGCCGTCCCGGCGCCTGGCTGCTGATCGCGCTGTCGGCCGCGCTCCTGACGATCGGGGACGCGTTCTTCGCCCAGGCGACCACCGGCGTCATCCACTCGCCGGAGTTCCCGAACGTCCCGGACATCGCGTTCCTGAGCGCGTACCTCCCGCTGGCGGTCGGCGTGCTGTGGCTGGCCCAACCGACCAGCGCAACCCGCAAACCGCTGCTGGTCCTCGACACGGCGATGCTCGCGCTGGCCGGATCGCTGGTGATCTGGATACTCGTGCTCCGCCCGGTGATCGACTCGACGGCGGGCGGGATATTCACGATGACCGTCGCCGTGGCGACCCTCGTCGGGTACGTGGCGGTCCTCGCGGCGGCGCTCGGCGCGCTGATCAACTTCGGCCGCCGCCCGGAGATCCTGGTGATCGCGCTGGGCACCGCGGTGTTCCTGTTCGCCGATCTGCTCTACATCCGCGCCCGCGTCCTCGGCACGTGGGGAGACTCCGCGCCGGGCGGCTTCCTGCTGCTGACCTTCGTGGTGGCCTGCGGCATCGCCGCTCTGCTGCCGGGTGAGCAGGAACCGAAGCACGCCGCCCGGACGCCGCAGCGCGGGTTCGGACCCATGGGACTGGCCGCGATCTCGCTCGGCCTGCTCGCGGCGCCGACGGTGCTGCTGGTCGAGGCGAGCCGCGGACTGGTGGAGACGGGCTACCTGGTCGGCATCGAAGCACTCGTCATCGCCGCGCTGGTCCTGGCCCGGGTGGCGCTCTACGCGCGGGCGACCCGCCGCCGGGTCGAAGTGACGTCCGTGGTCCGCCGGACCCTCGGCGCGCTCGCCGTCGCCACCAACGAACGACAGGTGCGCGGCATGGTTCGCGACGCCGTCCGGGAGATCCTGCCCGCCGGCACCGACAGCGACGTCCGGCTCGTCCGGGACGGGCGCCGTGGCGTCGTGCCTGAGGTGCGCGCGGGGCCGGGCAACGAGCGTGGGACGCCGGGCCAGCTCGTGTACCCGCTCGACAGCGGCACGACGGTGACAGCCGCCGCCGGTGCTGAGGGCGTTTCAACCGCCGGCGGTGTCGCGCTGGTGACCGCGCCGGCCGGGCTGCTCGACGAGCACTACCAGGCGCTGCAGGCGATGCTGGACCAGGCCGCGCTGGCCCTCGACCGGATCGACCTGGTCCACCGGCTCGAGGAGCGGGAACGGGAACGCTACTTCCGCAGCGTCGTCAACCAGAGCACGGACGTCATCCTGATCAGCCAGGACGGGCACATCGGGTACGTCAGCCCGTCCGCGCTGCGGCTGTTCGGCCGAGACGTACGCGGTGAACGGTTCGACCGGCTCGTGACGCCCGCCGAGGCCGGCGGGCCGCACTGGCGCAGCGTCGAGGACGGCGCGGAGGGCCTCGTCGACCGCCCCGGCGGCGACTCCGCGGTGGTGCAGGTCTATCGGCGCGACCTGACCGCCGACCCGAGCGTCCAGGGCGTCGTCACCACCCTGCGGGACGTCACCCGGGAGCGGGCGCTGCGCCTCGACCTCGAACGCCGCGCCAACGAGGATCCGCTGACCGGGCTGGCGAACCCGACCCGGTTCCAGGAGGAGCTGCGGGCCGACACCGGCAACGGCGGCTGGGCCGCCCTCTTCGTCGACCTCGACGACTTCAAGGCGGTCAACGACACGTTCGGACACCAGATCGGCGACGACCTGCTCACCCTGGTCGCCCGCCGGATCGAGTCGTGCGTACGCGATCGGGACCTGGTGGCCCGGCTCGGTGGTGACGAGTTCGGGGTGCTGCTGCGCGGCGTCGACCTGGCGGCCGCGCGGGCGATCACCCAGCGGATCTCCGACAAGCTCGCCGAACCCGCCACCGTCGGCGGCGTCCGCGTCGACTCGCAGGCCAGCATCGGGCTCTCGTACCTCTCGGACAACACCGACCCGAACATGCTGGTACGCGAGGCGGACAGCGCGCTGTACACCGCCAAGGAGGCGGGAAAGGGCCGCTGGCGGCAGTATCGCGCGGGCATGCCGGCGCCGACGCGACAGAACCTGGGCGCCCGGGACCGGCTCACACGGGCGTTGGAAACCGACGCCCTCACGCTGTTCTACCAACCGATCGTCCGGACCAGTTCGGCCGAGCCGGTCGGCTACGAGGGACTCGTGCGCCTACGCGACGGCGGCCCGCCGCTGTCGGCCGCGGAGATCATCCGGGTCGCGGAGTCGACCGGGCTGATCGCCGAGATCGGCGACTGGGTGCTGACCCGCGCGCTGACGGACATGGCCCGGTTCCACGACGGCCCGTGGGCGGACCGGTACGTCGCGGTCAACGTCGCGCCCCGGCAGCTGCGCCTGCCCGACTTCGGTGACCGGGTGACCCGGCAGCTCGCGCACGCCGGCGTCCGCCCGGACCGGCTGGTGCTCGAGGTCACCGAGGGAGACCTCGTCGGCGAGGACGAGCGCGCCTGGAACTACCTCGAGGACCTGCGCCGGGACGGCGTACGCGTGGCGATCGACGACTACGGCACGGGGTACGCGTCGCTGTCCTACCTACGGCAGGACGCGATCGACCTGATCAAGGTGGACGGGTCCTTCCTCGCGGACCCGGGCTCGGCACGGGCCCGCGTGCTGGTGGAGGCGGTCGCCGACGTCACGAAGCGGCTGGGCCTCGACATGGTCGCCGAGGGCGTGCACGACCGGACCTGCCGGGACCTGCTCGTCGACATCGGCTGCGAGTACGCGCAGGGCTACCTCTTCGCCAAACCGATGCCCGCGGACGCCGCCGCCCGGTGGCACTTCACAGGCCGAGAATAAGTTCTCCCGTATGCCATGCAAGGTTCTTCGCTCCGCTGATGTCTTTGTCTGCTGCAGACCGCGAGCACGAGGCGAGGGCGGTCATCTGGGCGACCACGGACCGTATCGTCGCCGTGGCCGCCCGGGACCTCGTCGTCTTCTCGACGGACGGCAAGCAACTGCAGCGCGTATCGCTGCCGTCCACGTTGCGCGGTGTCGAGAACCAGATCGCCTTCGCGCGGTCCTGACCGCCCACGACACGGTCTATGCTGACCGCCAAGCGTTGACTGACGGCGGAGGGGCTCCGGTGGACACAGCGGGTACGGACGACCAACTGGCCATGCTGGACACCAGCGTGCCGCACTCGGCGCGACTGTGGAACTACCTGCTCGGCGGCAAGGACAACTTCGCCGCCGACCGGGAGGCGGCCGAGCAGGTCCTCGCCTTCCTGCCCGAGCTGGTGCAGTCGGCCCGCTTCAACCGCCAGTTCCTCGGCCGGGCGGTGCGCCACCTGGCCGGCGAGGTCGGCGTCCGGCAGTTCCTCGACATCGGCACCGGCCTGCCCACTGCCGACAACACCCACCAGGTCGCGCAGGCGGCCGCGCCCGACGCCCGGATCGTCTACGTCGACAACGACCCGATGGTGCTGGTCCACGCCCGGGCGCTGCTGACCAGCAGCCCGCAGGGCGCCACCGACTACGTCGAGGCCGACGTGCGGGACCCCGCGGCGATCCTCGACGCGGCCGCCCGCACCATCGACTTCGACCGTCCGGTCGCGATCATGCTGCTGGGCATCCTCAACTTCGTCACCGACGACGACCAGGCCCGCGAGATCGTCGCCACCCTGACCAAGGCGGTGCCGGTGGGCAGCTACCTGGTCATCTCGCACCCGACCCGGGAGGTCAACCCGGAGGCGGTCGACCGTGCGGTCGCGATGTGGAACGACGGCGGCGCGGCACCGATGGCCGTGCGCGACCCGGCCGAGATCGCCCGCTACTTCACCGGCTGGGACCTGATCGAGCCGGGCCTGGTCACCTGCTCGCAATGGCGGCCGGACGGCAACGACACGACCCCTGCCTCCGAGTACGCCGGGGTCGCGCGCAAGAACAGCTGAGTCGGGCTGCAAGTGCGATGCAGTACGTGTCCAGAGTGCCGCAGGCGCCGCTGGGCGGGCTGATCGACGACCTCTACTACCTCGAGGGTGCGCCGCCGTACGCCCTGCTGACGCTGCCGCCCGCGCCGTCGGCGTTGCTCGTCGTCAACCTCGGACCACCGTTCCGCGTCCGCGGCGGCACCGACATCGAGACGGCCGAGTACGCCGACGGCTGCGTGGTCACCATGCCCACCCGCGCGTGGGAGTTCGGCTATCCACTCCGGACCCGATCCGTCGGCGTGCACTTCAAGCCGTGGGGGCTGGCGCCGTTCCTGCCGATGCCCGCGGCCGAGCTGTGCGACCGGCCGGTGACAGTGGAGCAGGTCTGGGGCCGGCCCGCCACTGCCGAGCTGCGGGATCGGCTGGCCACCGCGGACGGACCGCACGAGATGCTGACGCTGCTCGAGGAGGAGCTGACGAGACGGCTGTCCGAGACCGCCGGCCTGCGGCTGGTCCGCCACATGAGCAGCGTCATCGCCGCGACCAGCGGGGCGGTGGCGATCGGCGACCTGAGCGCCGCAGCCGGTGTCAGCAGCACTCATCTGGCACAGCGGTTCAAGGAGCTCATCGGCGTCACGCCGAAGCGGCTGGCCCGCACCCACCGCTTCACCGCCGCCGTGTTCGCGCTCGACCCCGCCGGACCGATCGACTGGGGCGACCTCGCCGGTCGCGCGGGCTACTTCGACCAGGCCCACTTCGGCCACGAGTTCCGGGCCTTCACCGGGCTCACGCCGACCCGGTACGTCGAAGTCCGGCGGCGGTTCCTGCGCGAACATCCCGGCCACTCGATGGAGGGCTGGCCGCTGCCGGCCGATTGATTTCTTACAAGAACGGCAGCTCACGACACGCTAATTTGGGCGGCATCCCAAAGCAGAGGAGAGCCCCGTGGGCAAGGTGGTCATGTACAGCACGGTGTCGGTGGACGGCTTCATCGCGGACGAGAACGACCAGCCCGGACCGCTGTTCGAGTGGTTGACCAGCGGTGACGTCCCGTTGGACGAGAGCGGCGTAGTGAAGGTGTCCCAGACGTCCTACGACTACACCCGACCGTACTGGGACCAGATCGGAGCGACGATCGCCGGCCGGCACGTCTTCGACCTGACCGACGGCTGGGACGGGAAGCCTCCGGGCGGGGTCGACCACGTGGTCGTCGTGACGCACCGGCCGGCACCCGCGGGCTGGGACTCCGAGGCGCCGTTCCACTTCGTCGACGGCGTCGAGGCAGCGGTGGCCCAGGCCCAGAAGCTCGCGGGTGACCGCATGGTCGAGGTCGCCGCCGGCGACGTCGGTGGCCAGGCGCTTGCCGCGGGCCTGGTCGACGAGGTGCGCATGGACGTCGTACCCGTCGTGTTCGGGTCCGGCAAGCGCTACTTCGGGTCCGTCCACGCGCAGCACCTGCTGGAGGATCCCGACGTGGTGATTCAGGGCAACCGGGTGCTTCACCTGCGCTACCCGGTGCGCCGTTGACCCTTCGCGAGGAGGTCTGCGACTCCGGCGATGCCGGCCGTGATGGCGAGCGTGTTGAGGTCGCCGAACCCGAAGACGATGGCCGGCGGCCCGTTCGCGCCGTGGACGCGGTAACGGCCCATTCCGTGCAGGACGATGCCCCGTCGCGCGGCGGCGGTGGTGATCGCCTCCTCGTCGGCGCCGTCGGGCAGGGTCGCCACGGCGTGGAAGCCGGCGTCGAGCCCGGTCAACCGCAGGTGCGGTGCGTGCTGCCCGAGGGCCTCGGTGAGGGCGACCCGTTTGGCCGCGTACGCGCGTCGCATGCGGCGCAGGTGCGCGTCGTACCGGCCGGACTCGATCAGGCGGGCGAGAGCGAGCTGGTCGAGGCCGGGTGAGCCGTGGTCGCTGTGGTACTTCTCGTCGGCGATCGCCCGGGCCAGCCTCGGCGGCGCGAGGACCCAGCCGAGGCGCAGCCCGGGTCCGAGCGACTTGCTGACCGATCCGATCAGGACGACCCGGTCGGGTGCGAGCCCTTGCAGGGCGCCGACCGGCCGGCGGTCGTAACGGAACTCGGAGTCGTAGTCGTCCTCGATCATGACTGCGTCCCGCTCGTCGGCCCACCGCAGCAGCTCCTGGCGACGTGCCGGGGCCAGCACCACGCCGGTGGGCGTCTGATGCGCCGGCGTGAGGATCACGGCCGTGGCCCGGGTTCCGCGCAACTGGTCGACGACCAGGCCGTCCGCGTCGACGTTCACCGGCACGGGATCGAGGCCGGCCCGGCGGACGTGCGCGGTCATCTCGGCGTGGCCGGGGTCCTCGACGGCGACCGTGGACGTGCCCCGCTGTTTCAGCACCCGCAGGGTCAACGCGACGCCCTGGGTGAAGCCGCCGCAGACGACGATGTCCTCGGCGCTGGTGGACGCGGCTCGGACCCGCTGGGCGTACGACGCGAGCACCGCACGCAGCCGCGGTGAACCGGCTCCCGCACCGTAGCCGATGTCCTGTCGGGACGCCGTTCGCGCGGCCTCACCACATGCCCACAGCCAGTCCCGCATCGGAAAGGTGCGCAGATCCGGACGGCCGGGTGCGAAGTCGATCCCGCCGCCGGCCGGTGGTCCGACCGGGGCCTGCGTCGCGGCCGACCGTCGTACGCCCGGGGCCACGCGGGTCGTGCCACCGCCGGTCGCCGTCAGGTAGCCCTCGCTGGCCAGCTGTTCGTAGCTGCCCTGCACCAGCCCCCGCGACACACCGAGGTCGGCGGCCAGCTTCCGTGACGACGGCAGCCGCTCGCCGGACTGCAGCCGACCGGACCGGATCGCGGACCGCAGCGCTTCCTGCAACTGCGCGCCCAGCCGGACGCCCGCGCCCCGGTCCAGGGCGAGCAGGATCTCCGGGCTCAGACCGGACCACTGGACTGCCATGAAACTGGACCTTAACCGTGGCCCAGTCACCGCCGTACGTTCAGGCGACCACCGATCGCAGGAGGCGACGATGAACGACACCGACCACGGCAAGGGCAAGGTGCTCTGGGCCTTCACGATGTCCCTCGACGGGTTCGTGGCCGGACCGCGGCACGACATGAGCTGGATGACCGGATTCACGACCCAGCCGGGGCTGGTCGAGGGTTACATCAGGTCCACGGGTGCCGTGCTCGGCGGTCGGGACGGCTGGGACGCGACCGTGGGCCGCAGCCGACCGTTCGGCGGCGCCTGGGCGGGACCGATCTTCGTGCTCACCCACCACCCCGAGGACGCCACGCCTGCCGCCGACGTCACGTTCGTGAACTGCGGCCCGGCCGAGGCGGTCCGGATCGGGCTCGCCGCGGCCGGCGGCCGGAACCTCGGGGTGTTCTCGCCGACCATCGGCGCGCAGCTGCTCGAGTTGGGGCTGGTCGACGAGATCGACATCCACGTCGCACCGGTCCTGCTCGGAGACGGCATCAGGCTCTACGACCAGCCCGGCGGCACGCCGATCCGCCTGCACCGCCTGGACAGCGCGCACCCCGCGGCGACCGCCCGCGTCCGCTGTCGACCAGCTGGGCCGCGGCGGTCAGTGGCAGGTGCCGTGCCCCTCGTCGCTGGTGGAACCGGTGACCGGGACGAAGCGCCAGTCGTACGCGTCAGCGCTCAGCGTCAGCCGTAGCACTCCGGGCGTGCCCGTCAGCCGGGCCTCGCTGTTGGGCTCGGGCTCCCGGAAGGCGTACGGGCCGCCGCCGCCGGTGCCCACGACGAACTCGCGGACCCCGCGCTGGTCGTCCCGGGCACCCGCCGGCGTCTGGGGTGCGAACCGCTCGTACTGGTGGTTGTGGCCCGTGAGCAGCAGCTCGACGCCGTTGTCGTAGAGCGTCTGGTAGAGCGGCCGCACCGCCGTGGTCGGTCCGTGCGCCGCGCTCGAGGTGAACAGCGGGTGGTGCCACATCGCGACCGTGCATCCGGTCCGCTTCGCGGCCGCCGCGAGGTCCGCGCGCAGCCAGCTGTCCTGCGGCGAACCGGCCCCGCAACCACCGCGTACGACGTCGCAGTTGCTGTTCAGGACCACGACGTGCCAGGCGCCCGCGTCGTACGAGTACCAGCCTTCGCCCGGCTTGCCGGCCGCGGCGCCGAAGTAGTCGAAGTACCCGCGCGCGTCCGGGGTGTTGTACTCGTGGTTGCCGATCACCGGGCGGGTCCGGGCGCGGTGGCGGCCCCAGGTCGGCCCGTAGCAGTCCGCGAACTCCTGTGCGGTGCCGTTGTTGTATGCGTTGTCGCCGAGCGTGAACACCTCGCCGGGGATCGTGTCGAGCAGGTCGGCGGTGCGGCTGTCGTCGGTGCTGGCGCAGGAGGCGATGTCGCCAGCGCCGGCGAGCACCACCCCGGTCGGGGCGGGCGGATCCGTGACCGCGGCGCACGCCGACAGTGCCAGGAGAGCGCCGGCGGTCGCCAGGCGGGTGAACATCACGCCCGTAGAACATCACATCGGGCGATAACCGGCCACTCACTCCGTGGCGGTCAGGCCGCACTCGTAGCCGAGGATGACCGCCTGGACGCGGTCGCGCAGGTCCAGCTTGGCCAGGACGCGGCCCAGGTGTGTCTTGACGGTGCTCTCGGACAGGACGAGAGCGGTGGCGATCTCGGCGTTCGACATGCCGCGCGCGACCAGCGTCAGCACCTCCCGCTCGCGGGCGGTCAGGGCGGCGAGCCGCTCGTCGGCGACGGGCGGCGCCGGCGCCCGGCTCACGTAGTGGGCGATCAGGCGCCGGGTGACGCTCGGCGCGGCGACCGACTCGCCTGCCGCCACGACCCGCACCGCCGAGATCAGGTCGGCGGCGAGGGCGTCCTTCAGCAGGAAACCACTCGCGCCCGCCCGCAGGCCGGCCAGCACGTACTCGTCGAGGTCGAAGGTCGTCAGGATGATGACCTTCGCGGGGTGCTGGCCGGAACGGATGCGGCGGGTGGTCTCGATGCCGTCCAGGCCCGGCATGCGTACGTCCATCAGCACGACGTCGGGCCGGGTGAGCGCCACCACGTCGAGTGCCCTGGGCCCGTCCGCGGCCTCGCCCACCACCTCGATGTCGTCGGTCTCGTCGAGCACGAGGCGGAAGCCCGTGCGCACCAGTGTCTGGTCGTCGACCAGCACCACCCTGATCATCGGTGCGCTTCCAACGGCAGCGTCGCCGCCAGCCGGTACCCGCGTTCCCGCACCTGCCCGGTCTCCAGCGCGCCGCCGAGCACGGCGACCCGTTCGGCGATGCCGCGCAGGCCGTTGCCACACCCGTCCGCGCCCTCGGCCAGCCCCTGGCCGTCGTCGGTCACCTCCAGCTGGACGAACTCCGGATCGAACTCCAGCCGCACCCACGCACCGGCGTCGGCACCCGCGTGCTTGAGCGTGTTGGTCAGGGCCTCCTGCACGATCCGGTACGCGGACAGGTCGACGGCCGCCGGCACGACGTCCGGTACGCCGTCGATCCGCAGGTCGATCCGCATCCCGGCCGACCGCAGCTGGTCGACCAGCTCCGGTATCGCGCCGATGCCGGGCAGCGGCGCGAGCGTGGCGTCCTCGGTGGCGTCGGCGCGTCCGGCGGCGAGCAGCCGGCGCATCTCGGACAGCGACGACCGTCCGACCTGGATCACGTGCTGCAGGGCGGTGGCCGTGCGCTCGGGATGGCGGTCGAGCGCCGCGGCCGCGCCCTGCGCCTGCACGACCATGACCGACATCCCGTGCGCCACCACGTCGTGCAGCTCCCGCGTGATGCGGGTCCGCTCGGCGGCCACGGCGAGCGCCGCCCGCTGGCGTTCCTGCTGGGCCAGCTCGGCGGTGCGCTGTTCGACGGCGGCGAGGTGCGCACGGCGGCTGCGCATGCTGTCACCGACGGCGTACGCCGCGACCAGCAGCAGCCACAGCTCGAGCACGGCCTGACCGGCGTCGACCAGCGCGTCCACGGGGAGTTCAGGGAACGCGGACTTCGTGGTCTTGGCCGGCGTCGCCTCGATGTGCGCGGCCTTGGCTCGATCGGCGGCGTCCACGACGCTCTGCTGCGCCTGCTTCTTGGCCGCCGCCGCCTTCTCGTCGTGCACGAGATCGAGCCGGCTGCCCAGCATCGCAAGGTAGGTCAGGACCATCGTCACCGCCAGCGTGCCGACCACGAGGCGGCGCCGGCGGCTCACCGTGGCCACCGTGTACATCACCAGCGGCAGGGCCAGGACGAGCAGTTGGAACTTGGTCTGCAGGAGCAGATGACCGAGGGTCCCGACGCCCGTGAGGACGATCGCCACGGCGGCGTGCTGGCGGCGGATCACCACCCCGGCCAGTGCCAGGCCGGCGAACAGCCACCAGAGCTGCTCCGCGGGGATGCCCCAGCGGTCCGCGAAGCTGGTCGGGTCGCCGACCTTCTGCCCGGCGAGGAGCCCGCTCACGAACCCCGGCGCCACGGTCACGGCCAGGAGCGCCGCCGCGAGGCCGGCGTCGGTCAGCAGGTGGCGTGGCACGAACCTGGACACGGCTTCCATCGTAGGAACGGCGGGCGCCGATGCCGTCAGACCCAGGTACTACATCGGCGGCACCATCCGCGGCCGAAGCTGGAACGCTGGTCCGACGAGTTCGCCCGCACGGCCGCCCAGGCTTTGCCCATGACGCGAACGAAGTCCCCCGTGCTCCTCGCGCTGTTGCTCGCGGCCGGGCTCGCCGGCTGCCAGGCCGGTGCCGCATCCGGCTCGGCCGCGCCGTCGGCCTCCCCGTCGGTCAGCCGCCAGCAGTTGCTCGCCCTCGGCCAGGAATGGGTCCAGTGCATGCGCGACAAAGGCCTGCCGCGCATGCCCGACGCGCAGCTCACCGAGGACGGCTACCTCAACTTCCCGCCCGTCGACGGCTACAACTGGAAGGAGGAAGCCGCCAAGCACCAGGACATCATCGAGGCCTGCAAGTCGATCGAGGACCGGTACCCGCCGAACGCGTTCCGGCCCAAGCAGCAGCTCTCGGCCGACGACCTGCGCAAGCTTCGCGAGTACGCCGAGTGCTTCCGGACGCACGGCCTCCCGGCGTGGCCTGACCCGGACTCCGACGGATCGTTCGACCTCTCGGGCACCCCGCTGGCCAACGGCGTACCCCAGAACCTGATGGACAGCGCGACCGAAGCCTGCCGCAGCATCTGGAGCGGCAAGATCGGCATCCACGGCGGCCCCGGTGGCGGGGGCAAGAAATGAGATGGCGACGCGGTGCCGGCGCCGTCGTCGCGCTCGTGGTCGCCGTCCCGCTCGCCGTCGGCGTGGCGTACGCCGCCCGATCCGAGCCGACCTCCGGCACCACGCCCACGGCCGGAATTCCCACCGGGACCGCGACGGCGACCCGGGGCACGCTGACCCAGAGCATCCAGATCGACGGCACACTCGCCTACACCGGCACGTACGCGGTGGGCTACCAAGGTGAACCGGGCGTTCTGACCGCCGTGTCACCACCGGGCCGGACCATCGGACGCGGCGGTGTCCTCTTCCGGGTGTCGGACGCGCCCGTGCGCCTGCTGCTGGGGGAGGTGCCCGCCTACCGGGACTTCGGGTCCGGCATGAGCGACGGCCCCGACGTGCGGCAGCTCGAAGCGAACCTCGTCGCCATGGGATTCGACCCCGACCATCGGATGACCGTCGACCGGCACTTCAGCGCGGCCACCGCCGCGGCGATCAGGCGCTGGGAGGGCTCCTGGGGACGGAAGTCCTACCAGCGCACCGGCCGGCTCACCCAGGCGCAGGTCGTCTTCCTGCCCGCGCCCCGGAGATCCGCGCCTGCTGGAGGTTGGGCAGCGCCGGGCCGGGATAAATGGCCGGAACCGGACCTTCGGTGATCACGCGGCCGTCGCCGTAGATCGTCAGGGCCGGGACGCGCCCCGGAATCGACTGCGGTGTCACGAAGCCGCCCGTGTGGGTGACGCGCAGCGCCACCTCGTCGGCGCCGAGCGCCTCGGCCGCGGGCGGGGCCGGCGGCGCGGCGTCCGCGGCGGGCAGGGCGGCACAGGCGGAAACGAGCACCAGCAGCGGAGCGGCGGCCACGGCCGCCCACGACGAACGTCCCATACCCGTTCTGACGATCGGAGGGCCGGATGCGTTCCGCGTGGCACGATCGGATGATGGTGCGTGATGATCACTTGGTCGCACAGGTCCGCGAACTGGTGGGCGCCGACCCCGACGTCGACGAGCGCCGGATGTTCGGCAGTCTGATCTTCATGGTGGGCGGCAACATGGCCTGCGGCGTCCGGAACGACGGCCTGCTGGTGCGGGTCGGCCGGGACGCCACCGACGCCGCGCTGGCCGAAGCCAGCTCGACCAGCATCGCGAGGCCGGCCGCCTTGATCGCGTGCTTGGTCGAGGGCC
>NZ_JBFAIU010000128.1:14366-19430 GCF_040654855.1 Asanoa sp. NPDC050611 | reverse complement strand
GACGCGGCCGATGACCTCCGTCGACTCCGGATGGTCGCGTACGCACTTGGCCAGCGTGAAGCCTCCGACGAGGTGCAGGGCGTCTCCGGCTCGACCCGGCTGGAGGCCAAGCGGCAGCGCCGCCGGGACGGGCGTGAGCAGCGCCGCACCCGGCCGCCGATCCTGAGCGAGTCGGAGTTCCTGGCCCGCCGCGAGGCCGTCGACCGGGTGATGGTCGTCCGGCAGCGCGCCGACCGTACGCAGATCGCGGTCCTCGAGGACGACGTGCTGGTCGAGCACTACGTGACCCGGGCGTCGTCGGGCGCGATGGCCGGCAACGTCTACCTCGGCAAGGTGCAGAACGTGCTGCCCTCCATGGAGGCGGCGTTCGTCGACGTCGGCCGGGGCCGCAACGCGGTGCTCTACGCCGGCGAGGTCAACTGGGACGCTTCCGGCCTGGAGGGCCGGGCCCGCTCGATCGAGCAGGCGCTGCGGTCCGGCGACTCGGTGCTCGTGCAGGTCACCAAGGACCCGATCGGCCACAAGGGCGCCCGGCTGACCAGCCACATCGCGCTCTCCGGCCGGCACCTGGTCTACGTGCCCGGCGGCAACGCGTCCGGGATCAGCCGCAAGCTGCCCGACACCGAGCGCAAGCGGCTGCGCGACGTGCTGAAGAAGCTCGTGCCCGAGGGCGCTGGCGTGATCGTGCGGACCGCGGCCGAGGGCGCGTCCGAGGACGAGCTGGCCCGCGACGTCAAGCGGCTGCAGGCGCAGTGGGAGGACATCCAGGAGAAGGCGGCGGCCGGTGGTGCGCCGGCGCTCCTCTACGAGGAGCCCGACCTGCTGATCCGGGTCGTCCGCGACCTGTTCAACGAGGACTTCCGCGAGATCGTCGTGCAGGGCGACGAGGCGTACGAGATGGTCGACTCGTACCTCGGTCATGTCTCTCCCGACCTCGTCCCGCGGCTGCACCGGCACACGTCGACCGTCGACCTGTTCGCCGAGAAGCGGATCGACGAGCAGATCCTCAAGGGGCTTGACCGCAAGGTCTTCCTGCCCTCCGGCGGCCACCTGGTGATCGACCGCACCGAGGCGATGACCGTGGTCGACGTGAACACCGGCAAGTACACCGGCGCCGGCGGCAACCTCGAGGAGACGGTCACCCGCAACAACCTCGAGGCGGCCGAGGAGATCGTCCGGCAGCTGCGGCTGCGCGACCTCGGCGGCATCGTGGTCATCGACTTCATCGACATGGTGCTGGAGAGCAACCGCGAGCTGGTGCTGCGGCGGCTGACCGAGTGCCTGGGCCGGGACCGCACCAAGCACCAGGTCACCGAGATCACGTCGCTGGGTCTCGTGCAGATGACCCGGAAGCGGATCGGCGCCGGCCTGCTCGAGGCGTTCTCGGAGACTTGTGAGGTCTGCAAGGGCCGCGGCCTGATCATCCACACCGAACCGGTGCCGGTGAAGGGCGGGTCCTCGGGCCACAGCCACGGTGCCAACGGGTCCGGCGCCGGGTCGGCTGACAAGGTCAAGGCGGTCGCGGCCGCGCCGGCTACGTCCTCCGCGTCGTCGTCCTCCTCTTCGCGGCGGCGGGGCCGGAAGTCGGCTTCCGCGGGTTCCGCGGCTTCCGCGCCGGACACGGTCGAGCCCACGATCGTCGACGACGAGGACGACACCATGGGGTACGACCTGTCCCGCTACGACGACGTCGTGCTGGACCCGGTCGACGAGGTCGAGGCACCGGACGTGGCGCCGGCGAGCAACGGCCGGCTGGCCGGCAACGACGACCCGGACGCGGCCGGCGACGACGAGGACGGGGACGACCTCGCCGAGGCCAGCAGCACGCGCCGTCGTGGTCGCCGTGGTGGCGCCCGGCGCCGTACGCGGCCGTAGTTCTGCTTCGCTGCCCGGCCACTGTGTTCGGTGGCCGGGCAGTCGCGTGTCCGGGGCCGGGCGAGCAGGTCTCATGAATGCGCGTTAGGGTCGCGGCATCGTTCCGCCGCCACCCTCGGAGGACACACCCGATGCGCCTGCGTCGCCTGCTCGTCGTATCCGTCGCCGTTGTCGGTGTCGCCGTCGCTGGTTGCTCCTCGGACGTGGCGGGCCGTGGTGACGCGAGCCCCGGCGGTTCGGCCGTGCCGTCCTCGTCATCAGGCGCTCCGTCCGGAGCTCCCTCGGGCGCTCCGGCGGGGAGCGCGGCGCCGCGGATCTCGTTGGGCCCCGAGCCGACCGCGAAGGCCGGCGGCAACGCGAACCAGGTCTGCGCCGACGCCCGCAAGGCGAGCGAGGCCGGCACGACCGCGTTCGTGCAGCAGCTGACGGCGGTGCTCGAGGCGCAGGGCAAGAACGACAAGACGGCCGAGGCGGCGGCGGAGAAGAAGCTCGGCACGACGCTCGACGCCTGGGCCGCCGACCTGCGCAAGGCGTCGTCCGCGGCGACGGACGGGCAGCTCAAGGCGACGTTGTCACAGCTCGCGGGTCAGGTCGACACGATGACGTCCAATGTGGAGACGATCGACGACGCGACCCTGGGCGCGATCCAGGACCGGCTCGACACGCTCTGCCCGAGCTAGGTCGCGGTCGCCCGGGGTGTGACCGCGCCGTCGACGGTGCGGACCAGGAGGTCGAGGACCTCGTGCCGGGAGGCGTTGTACTGGGTGACGTAGCTCCAGCCCGCGTAGAGCTGCGACCACATCAGGCTGGACAGCCACGGCGCCGGCAGGCCGGTGTCGATCGTGCCGTCGCGGTGCCCGCGGTCGATCATCGCGGAGAAGCGGTCGTCGCAGCCGTCGTCGACGACCGGCGTGGCGTCGCCCAGGCAGTCCGGGTCGGTGAAGATGAGGGAGAGCAGGCTGCCCAGGTCGAAGTACTCGCGGCACAGGCGCAGCAGCGCCTCGCAGCCGGTGCCCTCGTCGAGGCGGGCGCTGGCCGTGGCCCGGTCGAGGCGGGCCGAGCCCTCGCTGGCGACGGCGCGCAGCAGGTCGGAGCGCTCCGGGAAGTACCGGTGCAGCGTCGTGCGGCCCACCTCGGCGGCCGCGGCGATCTCGCTCAGGGCGGCGTTCGGGTTCTGCCCGAGCACCTCGATCGCGGCGGAGAGGATCGCCTGCCTGGTGCGGGCGCGCGTACCACGTTCGTTTTCCGGCACGTCGCTGAGGTTAGCAGTCTCAAATCGGATAGGCACTTGACTCTTGTGGAACAGCTTTGTTCCACTAGTGCGCATGACTGTGCCGCCTCCTCGCCTGGCCCGGCTCCGCACACTCGTCTCGTTCGTCGCACCCCACCGGCGGGTGCTGATCGCCGGCTTCCTGCTCGGCCTGCTCGGCAGCGCGGTCGGCCTCGCGACGCCGATGGTCACCAAATGGGTGATCGACACGCTGGGCCAGACCGACACGTCCCTCTGGCGCCCGGTCGGCGTGCTGCTCGGCCTCGTGGTGGTCGGCGCCGCGATCTCCATGTGGCAGTGGGTGATCATGGGAACGGTCTCCGAGAAGGTCGTCCTCGACGCCCGGGTCTCGATGATCCGCCGCTACTTCGCCGCCCGGGTCCGGGAGATCACCGGCCGCCCCAGCGGTGAGCTGGTCACCCGCGTCACCTCCGACGCGGGCCTGCTGCACAACGCCTCCGCCAGCATCGTGGGTCTGCTCAACAGCGTGCTGGCCCTGATCGCCACGCTGATCCTGATGGCCGTGCTGGACCTCGTCCTGCTGGGCCTGACCCTCGCCTCGGTGCTGGTCGTCGGTGCCGTGATGACGGCGCTGATGCCGGCGATCGCCCGGGCGCAGGAGGCGGCCCAGGAGTCGGTCGGACGGCTGGGCGGGGCGCTCGAGGGTGCGCTGCGCGCGATCCGCACGGTCAAGGCGAGCCGGGCGGAGGTCCGCCAGACGGAGCGGATCGTCGCGGACGCGCAGGACTCGGCGGCGCACGCGATCCGCGCCGCGCGTCGCACGGCCACGGTCTGGACGATCTCGTGGACCGGCATCCAGCTCGCGATCATCGTGATCCTCGGCATCGGCGCCTGGCGGGCCGACCGGGGGTTGCTGGAGGTGTCGAGCCTGATCGCCTTCCTCCTGTACGCGTTCCAGCTCATGGGCCCGGTCACCGAGCTCACCCAGAACGTCACGAACCTGCAGGCGGGCATGGCGGCGGCGGCCCGGATCCGCCAGGTCGACGCGATGGAGGTGGAGCCGCTGCGGCCGGCCGAGCCGGTCGGCCAGGCGTCGTCCGGCCCCGACGTGCCGGTCCTGGAGTTCCGCGACGTGACGGCGCGCTACGCGCCCGGGACGGAGGCGGCGGTGCGCGGCATCGACCTCCGCGTGCCGGCCCGGGGCCACACGGCGATCGTCGGCCCGTCGGGCGCGGGCAAGACCACGCTGTTCTCGCTGATCCTGCGGTTCCTGGAGCCGGAGAGCGGCGAGGTGCTGCTGGACGGCCGGCCGTACCGGTCCTACACGCACGACGAGGTGCGCTCGCGGCTGGCGTACGTGGAGCAGGAGACCCCGGTCGTGCCGGGCACGATCCGCGACAACCTGCTGTTCACCCACCCGGACGCGACGGAGCCGGAGGTCATGGCGGTCCTCCGCGCGGTCCGGCTGGCGGACAAGATCGATTCGCTGGCGTCGGGCCTGGACACGTCGCTGACGGAGAACGAGGTGAGCGGCGGCCAGCGCCAACGGATCGCGCTGGCGAGGGCGATCCTACGCACGCCGGACGTACTGCTCCTGGACGAGGCCACGGCCCAGGTGGACGGCCTGACGGAAGCGGCCCTGCACGACTGCATCCGCGACCGGGCTGAGTCGGGCGCGGTGATCACGATCGCCCACCGCCTGTCCACGGTGCTGGACGCCGACATGATCATCGTGATGGACGAGGGCCACATCAGAGCCCGCGGCACCCACGCGGAACTGCTGGCCACCGACGCCCTGTACCGCAAGCTCGTCGAAGCCCTCCGCATCGCCGACGCCCGCCCAGACCCGGAGCCGGTAGGCGCGGCCTGATCGAGGCCCGTCTGCCGCCCAGTTTCCGCCGCCGCGGACTTCGTGGCGTTCGCCGCTTCCGGTGAAGCGGACGTCGCGGTGTTCCGGG
>NZ_JBFAIU010000128.1:0-14266 GCF_040654855.1 Asanoa sp. NPDC050611 | reverse complement strand
CTTCTGCTCGCGCGGACGTCGCGGTGTTCGGGGCTTCTGCTCGCGCGGACGTCGTGGTGTTCGGGGCTTCTGCTCGCGCGGACGTCGTGGTGTTCGGGGCTTCTGCTCGCGCGGACGTCGTGGTGTTCCGGGCTTCTGCTCGCGCGGACGTCGTGGTGTTCCGGGCTTCTGCCCGCGCGGACGTCGTGGTGTTCCGGGCTTCTGCCCGCGCGGACCTCGTGATGTTCCGGGCTTCCGCCCGCGCGGACCTCGCGGCGCAGAGGTCACCAACCGCGTACCTGATCGGCTAGCTGTCGCGCTGCAGGGTGAGCCCCGGCCCGCCGCGGGTCAGGTTGCGGTCGTCGCCAACCAGGATGTCGATCACCGGGGGCCGCCTTGAGGTAAACGGCAGGGTGGAGCGAGGTTTCGGCGCTCATCCCAACCGCCTACGCGGACGGCCGTTGTCACCCAGGATTCAGGACCGGACCGCGTCAGCTCTTGGGTGGTGGCCGGACCTCGTCTGACTGGCGACGTGTTCCGGCGCACAACTGAACGGCGGCTGGTCCAAGCCCGGGTGCCGTGCGCAGCGTCGATCCCGATCGTCGTCGACCCGGCTGCGGCGACCACGAAACTGCCCCGGCCCACCGGGCGACCGGGCTCCGAGGCCGCAGGCCAGCGTCCAGGTGTGCCGGTCGGCGCTGCGAGACCGCCGAAGTGCTCGCGGGCGTCGCCGACGCAGGTGGGGACATCCGTTAGGGCCGACCGGGCCCTTTCGGTCGCCACGCTCGGCCGTCCAAAACGCCGGTGACGGCGCCGGTCGGGCGGTGGGTGGTTTGTCCTGTTGGGTCACGTTCGGTTGGGGCCGGTGGGGTAGGGTTGGGCCAGGTGGGCTGGCCCCGGTCGAGGATCCCCAGTTTGGGGAGCCGGACGGGTATGCCGTACGCTTGCCTGTGGCGCACTCCCGTGCGCCGCGTTCACGTGTGCCCGCCGATCGTGCTTCTTGCACGCAGGCGCCGCGGGGAACGTCGAACGGCCACCGCCACGCTACGACAGGAGTCCGCGTCCCATGTACGCGATCGTCAAGACCGGCGGCAAGCAGTACAAGGTCGCCGAGGGTGACGTGATCGAGGTCGAGAAGCTCGTCGGCGAGCCCGGCGACGCGGTAAAGCTCGCCGCGGTGCTCCTCGTTGACGGTGACGACCTGGTGACCGACGCGGCGCAGCTTGCCAAGGTCTCGGTGTCCGGCGAGATCGCCGCGCACACCAAGGGCCCCAAGATCCGGATCCACAAGTTCAAGAACAAGACCGGCTACCACAAGCGCCAGGGTCACCGCCAGAAGCTGACCCAGGTCAAGGTCACCGGCATTTCCAGCGGGAAGTAGGGCGTAGGCGATGGCTCACAAAAAGGGTGCGTCCAGCTCGCGCAACGGTCGCGACTCCGCGGCTCAGCGCCTGGGCGTCAAGCGGTTCGGTGGCCAGGTGGTCAGCGCCGGCGAGATCCTGATCCGTCAGCGCGGCACCAAGTTCCACCCCGGCGACCTGGTCGGCCGCGGCGGCGACGACACGCTGTTCGCCCTGGCCGCGGGCGCGGTCCAGTTCGGCACCAAGCGCGGTCGCAAGACCGTCAGCATCGTGCCGAGCGAGCACTGAGGCGGGGGCAACCCCACACCAGCATCAGCCGAAGCGGGCCGTGGACCAGGTGTCCCGGCCCGCTTCGCGTTGCTTGGCGACGCGGCACAATTGATAACCGCGGACCTGGTGTCTGGCGGGAGCGACGGTCGTGCCCATGGCGGACCCGAGCACATGATTTCGATGGGAAATGAGGAGACGTGGCTACGTTCGTTGACCGGGTCGTCCTGCATCTGCGGGCCGGCGACGGTGGGCACGGCTGCGTGTCGATCCATCGGGAGAAGTTCAAGCCGCTCGGCGGCCCCGACGGCGGCAACGGTGGGCACGGCGGCAGCGTCTCGTTCACCGTCGACCCGCAGGTGCACACGCTGCTCGACTTCCACTTCCGCCCGCACGTGAAGGCGCCGAACGGCGTCGGCGGGGCCGGCTCCAACCGGGACGGCGCCACCGGCGACGACCTCGTGCTGCGCGTGCCCGACGGCACCGTCGTGCTGACGCCCGACGGCGAGGTGTTGGCCGACCTGGTCGGCGCCGGCACGACCGTCGAGGTCGCCCGCGGCGGGCGGGGCGGGCGCGGCAACGCCTCGCTGGCCAACTCGCGCCGCAAGGCCCCCGGGTTCGCCGAGCTGGGCGAGCCGGGGGAGCGGCTCGACGTCGTACTCGAGCTCAAGAGCGTCGCCGATGTCGGGCTGGTCGGGTTCCCGTCCGCCGGCAAGTCGTCGCTGATCTCGGTGTTGTCCGCGGCCAAGCCGAAGATCGCCGACTATCCGTTCACGACGCTCGTGCCGAACCTCGGCGTGGTGCGGGCGGACGACCACACGTTCACGATCGCCGACGTGCCGGGGCTGATCCCGGGCGCGGCCTCCGGCAAGGGGCTCGGCCTCGAGTTCCTCCGGCACATCGAGCGCACCGCCGTGCTGGTGCACGTGGTCGACGCGGCCACGCTGGAGCCCGGCCGCGACCCCGTCTCGGACATCGACGCGATCGAGGCGGAGCTGAGCGCGTACGGCGGGCTCGAGGACCGGCCCCGCCTCGTCGCGATCAACAAGATCGACGTGCCCGACGGGCGGGACCTCGCCGAGATCGTGCGGCCGGACCTCGAGGAGCGCGGCTACCGCGTGTACGAGGTCAGCGCCGCCACCCGCGAGGGCCTGCGCGAGCTGACCTACGCGATCGGTGAGCTGGTCGCCGAGAAGCGCGCCAGTGCCCCCGAGGGCGAGCCGACCCGGATCATCCTGCGCCCGCGCGCGGTCGACGACGCCGGCTTCACCGTCGAGGAGGCGCCGGACGGCGCGTTCGTGGTGCGTGGCGCGCAGCCCGAGCGCTGGGTCCGCCAGACCAACTTCGACAACGACGAGGCGGTCGGCTTCCTCGCGGACCGGCTCAACCGCCTCGGCGTCGAGGACCAGCTCGCGAAGGCCGGCGCCGTGCAGGGCAGCCTGGTGCGGATCGGCGACCGCGAGTTCGACTGGGAGCCGACCCTCGGCGCGGGCGTCGACCCGACCGCCGGTCTGCGCGGCACCGACCCGCGGATCACCGAGCGCCCGACCCGGGCACGGGCCTCCGAGCGGCTCGCGGCCCGCAAGGCCCGCCGCCAGCCGACGCCGGACCTGCCCGAGTACGGCACCGACTTCGACGACGAGTCGTAAGAGCCCCGGAAAGCACGGCCCGAAGCGGCGGCCGGCCGCGAGTCGTGACGGCCCGCGATGGAGCCGCACGGCCCGAAGCCACGGTCGGCCACGAGTCGCGACGGAGCCGCACGGTCCGGATCCGCGGGCCGGCCGCGAGTCGTAACAGGGCCGAAACGGCGTCCCGCTACGGTCGGCCGGTGAAGGTCGAACAACGGCTGGGCGACGAGCCTGACCTGGTCGCGCTGGTCACCGCCCAGCAGGCGGAACTCCGCGCCGCGGAGCGGGACAGCGAAGCGATCGACGGCTCCTTCCCGTTGCACGACGACATCCGTTATCTCGTCGTCGTGGTTGACGACGAGGTCGTCGCCTGCGGTGCGCTGCAGGCGATCGACGAGCAGGCGGTCGAGATCAAGCGGATGTACGTGCGCCCCGAACGGCGCGGCGACGGCTACGGCCGGACCATGCTCGCCGTGCTCGAGGAGCGCGCGGCCGCCGACGGCTTCGCGATTGCCCGGCTGGAGACCGGCAGCTACCTGCCCGCCGCCCTCGGCCTCTATCGCAACGCCGGCTACCGCCCGATCCCGACCTACGGCGAGTACGTCACCAACCCCTTCAGCCGCTGCTTCGAGAAGGCGCTCAAGGCACCGGCACCGGCCTGACGAACCGCCTCAGACCTCCGCCGGCGCCTCGGCTAGTCGCTGGTCGGCCGGCGGCGTCGGCCCCGCCGGCCGCGACCGCACGAACAGGCAGCTCACCGCCGCCACAGCCAGCACGATCAGCGGCAGCAGCAGCGTCGCCTTCATCGCGTTGGTGAAGCCCTCGTGGAACGTCCGGGTGGCGATGTCGGTCAGCGCCTGCCGGTACTGCTCCGGCACCCCCGCCGGCAACGCCGCACCCGACTGCCCGGACCCGACGTGCAGGCTCCCGCCGGTCGCGCCGGCCACCGCGTCGACGAACGGCTGCCGCACCTCCGGCGGCAGGTCGGCCGCGTTGGACCGGGCGGCCGCGGTCAGCTTCGCGGTGAGCTGGGCCTGCAGCAGCGCACCCACCGCGGCCGAGCCGACCACGCCGCCCAGCTGCCGGGTGGTGTTGATCAGGCCGGACGCGGCACCCGCCTGCCGCGGCGGCACGCCGCGCATCGCGATCGTCTGCAGTGGAGCGAACACGCAGCCGAGCCCGGCGCCCGCGATCAGCAGGCCCGGCAGCAGCCCCCACTGCCCGGTGCCGACCTCGGCCAGGCCGACCACCGTCGCCATGCCCGCGCACCACAGCGCCAGCCCGAACGTCAGCACCCACTTGCCGGCCGCGCGGTCGGCCGCCCGCCCGGCGAACGGCGCGATCACCATCGACACCAGCGACAGCGGCGCGACCGCGAAACCGGCCTGCAGCGCGCTCAGCCCCAGCACCGACTGCAGGTAGATGATCAGGGGCAGGAACAGGCCGAGCATGCCGAACGTGATCGCCGCGCTGACCCAGCTCATCACCGCGAAGTTGCGGTCCTTGAAGATGGTGAACGGCACCAGCGGCTCACCGCCGCGCGTGACGTACTGATGGACCAGGAAGACCGTCAGCACCAGCACGCCCGCGCCGATCACCTCGACGATCGTGATCGGGCCCCAGACCGCGCCCCAGTCGTGGGACTCGCCCTCGATCAGGCCGTAGACCAGCAGGAACAGGCCGACGGTGGCGAGCGCCGTGCCGGCCCAGTCGAGCCGGTGGCGGCGGTTGAGCCGTAGGTCCGGCATCGCCACCAGGGCCAGGATCACGGTCAGCACGCCGACCGGCACGTTGACGAAGAAGATCCATTCCCAGCCGAAGTCGGTGACCAGGTAGCCGCCCAACGTCGGGCCCGCGACCGTGGCGAGCCCGGCCACCGAGCCCCACACACCGAACGCGACGCCGCGCTTGTCGGGCGGGAAGATCACCGTGATCGTGGCCAGCGTCTGCGGCGTGAGCAGCGCGCCACCGATGCCCTGCACAACCCGGAACACGATCAGCTGGCCGGGCGTGCTGGCCAGGCCGCATGCGGCGGACGCCACCGTGAACACGACCAGGCCGATCACGAACAGCCGCTTGGGGCCGAACAGGTCGCCCAGCCGGCCGGCGGTGATCAGCAGGACGGCGTAGACCAGCACGTACGCGTTGATGATCCATAGGATCTGGTCCAGGGACGCGTCGAGGCTCGTGCTCATGTCCGGGATCGCGATGTTCACGATCGTCGTGTCGAGCAGGATCATGAAAAAGCCCAGGCAGAGCGTCGTCAGGACGAGCCACGGGTTGCCCGCGGGCCGCTCCTGCGCGGGCGCGCCGGTCGGTGTGGCCATGATGGACCCCCTCGAGGAGTGAGTGCGTCGCTAGGTCTAGCACGTGCCTCCGACAAAGTGGAGTCAGGTCAGGACCCCGATCGCCCGCTTGGCCCGGAAGACCGTGTCCGCGGTACGCGCCCGCGCCTGCTCAGCACCCTCGGCCAGCAACCGGCGCACGTAACCGGGATCGCGGGCCAACGTCCCGTACGCCGCCTGCACCGGCCGGAGCAGCCCCAGCACCGCCTCGGCCGTCGCGCGCCTGAGCTCTCCGTATCCCCGCAGACCGGTGGCAACCGTGGCCGGTGACCCGCCGACGCACGCCGCCAGGATCTCCAGCAGGTTGCTGACGCCGGGCCGCAGCGCCGGGTCGTACCCGATGGTCGTCTCGGAGTCCGTCACCGCCCGGTTTATCTTGTGGACGACCAGCGACGGCGGGTCGAGCAGACCGATCGCGCCCGAGGCCGACGACGTCGTCTTGCCCATCTTGACCGTGGGGTTGGCCAGGTCGTTCACCCGTGCCCCGACCGGCGGCGTGACCACGTCGGGCACGACGAACGTGGCTCCGTAGCGCTGGTTGAACCGCGTCGCGATCTCGCGGGTCAGCGCGACGTGCTCCCGCTGGTCGGCGCCGGCCGGCACCTCCGTCGCGTCGTGCAGCAGGATCCCGGCGGCCTGCAGGACGGGCGCCTCGGCGTACACCGTCGTGCGGTGCAGGAGGTAGTGCAGCTCCGCGTGATCGGGCACCTGGGACTGCACGTAGAACAGCGTCCGATCGGGGTCGAGCCCGGCCGCGAGCAGCACGGTGGCCTGGCGCAACGTGGTTTCGCGCAGGCTGCGCGACCGGTGCGCGACGGTCAGCGCGTGCAGGTCGGCGAGGAAGAGGACCGAGTCGCTCGTGTACTGGTCGCGGACCATCGGCTGGATCGCGCCGAGCAGGTTGCCCAGATGCAGCTCACCGCTGGGTTTCAGGCCGGTGAGGCGGCGGACGGTGGTGGTCATGGCTGCCTCCGTGTAGTGAGAGGAGCCGCGCGGGGCGGGTGGACACGAAAAACGACCACCCGGACTCGGGCGGCCGTTGACGTGGGCACGCGGATGCGGGGCCGCCCTTAGGGCGACCACCAGCCGAGGAAGCTCAGCGTCCGCATCCGCACGACATTAGCAGCCGGGGTGTACGTCGCGCGCGCCGTCACTGGCCCCCTCCGCTGGCCCCTCCCAGGGAGCCGGCCGGCGGCCAGACTCATGTCGCGAGCGGGTGCGCGGGGCGCCCGGCGGGGGAGGCGGCGATGCGGGTCCAACACTTCCTACTGGTCGTCGACCGGGCGCCCGGTCTCATCGAACGCCGCCGGCTGGGCGGGTTGTCCGCGCCGCCACGGCTGTCGACCGGCATCGACGGCACGCACCGGCTGGCCTTCGACCGTCCGGGTTCCGCGCTCGCCGATGCCATCGCGACCGCGATCGACCACGTGGAGACCAGGACGGAGCTTCATGTCGTACGCGTGGCCGACCGCGACTGGCTCACCCTGGCCGAGATCGCCGCGCGGATCGGCCGCTCGCGCGAGATCGTGCGACTGTGGGCGGTCGGCCGCCGCGGCCCGGGCGGCTTCCCGGCACCGCTCGAGCCGGACCGCGACACGAGCTACTACAGCTGGGCGCAGGTGTCACCGTGGCTGCGCGAGCGGATGGGCTACGACCTGCCCGACGACGAGCCGATCCTGGCCGCCACCAACCTGGCACTGCAGCTGCGCGCGCTGGTCCCACGCATCCAGCACATCCAGCTCATCCGCGATCTGCTGGCCGCGGCATGACCGGCTCAGGCGAGGTCGAACTCGCCGTCCCGGGCGCCGGCCACGAACGCGTCCCACTCGGCCTGGGTGAAGACCAGCACCGGGCCCTGCGGCTCGGCGGAGTTGCGCAGGCCGATCAGGTCGTCGACGAACGCGACCTCGACCGCGCCGAGCTCCGCCGGTGCGTCGCCGACCCGCTGCCATTCGGCCCGCGTCAGGTCGAAGTCTCCCTTGGGGTGGTGTCCCATCGCGCTGCTCCTCGAATGCTCTGGCCGCGGGGGCGGACAGTCAGGCTATACCGCATCGGAGTCGGGTCGCCCTGCCCGAACGAGTTCGTGCACGATAGGCGGATGCGCAGCCTGACCCAACTAGAGGCGGCCGATCGGGCTGCCGCGATCACCGTCGAGTCGTACACCATCGATCTCGACGTCACGACCGATGACTTCTTCCGGTCGACCACGACTGTCCGGTTCAGCGCGACCAACCCTGGGTCCGCCACCTTCGTCGAGCTCAAACCCGTCCGACTGCACGCGGTCACGCTCAACGGCACGGCGCTCGATCCGGCCGCGCTCGACGGCAACCGCTTGGCCCTCACCGACCTGCGCGCCGACAACGAGCTCAGCGTCGAGGCCGACATGGCCTACTCCAACACGTCCGAGGGGCTGCACCGGTTCGTCGACCCGGCCGACGGCGGCGTCTACCTGCACGCGACGTCCTTCCTCGACGAGGCGCAGCGCATCTTCGCCTGCTTCGACCAGCCCGACCTGAAGGCGCCGGTGACGATGCGGGTCACCGCACCGACCGGCTGGCGGGTCGCCGCCAACGCCGCGGTGGCGACCTCGGTGCCCGCGGGCACGACGACGAGGTGGGAGTTCGCCGCCACCAAGCCGCTGGCGACCTACTTCGTCTCGGTGATCGCCGGTCCCTACCACGTGGTCGAGTCCACTCACGACGGCATCCCGATGGCGATCTACTGCAAGGCTTCGGTGGCGGAGCACCTCGACAAGGACGCCAGCGAGATCTTCGAGATCACCCGGCAGTGCCTCGACAAGTTCCACGAGCTGTTCGGCTTCCGCTACCCGTTCGGCAAATACGACCAGGCGTTCGTGCCGGAGTTCAACGCGGGCGCGATGGAGAACCCGGGCCTGGTGGTGATCCGCGACGACTACGTCTTCCGGTCGGCGGTCACCGACTCCGAGCGCGAGCTGCGCGCCACCACGATCGCCCACGAGATGGCGCACATGTGGTTCGGCGACCTCGTCACGATGCGGTGGTGGGACGACCTGTGGCTCAACGAGTCGTTCGCCGAGTTCATGGGCACCCGCGTGACGGCGGAGGCGACCCGCTTCCGCGACGCGTGGACCACGTTCGGGATGCGGCGCAAGGCATGGGGGTACGAGACGGACCAGCGGCCCTCCACCCACCCCGTGGCGCCGACGAGCGTGCCGGACTCCGCCGACGCGTTGGTCAACTTCGACGGCATCTCGTACGCGAAGGGTGCCTCGGCCCTGCGCCAGCTCGTGGCGTGGGTCGGCGACGAGGCGTTCCTGGCCGGCATCCGCGCGCACTTCCAGACGCACGCGTTCGGCAACGCCACGCTCGCCGACCTGCTGGGCGCGCTGTCCGCGGCCAGCGGGCGCGACCTGTCGGTGTGGGCGGCGCGGTGGCTGCGCGAGGCCGGCGTCAACACCCTGCGCGTCTCCGTGGACGACGGCGTCGCCGTGCTCCAGTCAGGCGCGGTGCTGCGGCCCCACCGGGTCGCTTTCGGGCTCTACGACCGCGCCGCCGACGGTGCGGCGGTGCTGCGCCGCCGGGTCGAGGTCGACGTCGACGGCGCCCGCACCGAGGTGCCCGCGCTGCGCGACGAGCCGGCCGCCGACCTGCTGCTGCTCAACGACGGCGACCTGACGTTCGCCAAGGTCCGCCTCGACGAGACCTCGGCGGCGGCGGTGCCCACCGTCCTGCCGACGCTGCGCGATCCGCTGAGCCGGGCCGTGGTCTGGACTTCCATGATCGACGCGGTACGCGACGCGGAGCGCCCGGTCGGCGACCTGGTCGACCTGCTCGTCGCCGCCCTGCCGGCGGAGAGCGAGGTGATCGTCGTCGCCGACGCGCTGGCGCAGACCCGCGGCCTGATCGACCGCTACCTCGAGCCCGCGGCCCGGTCGGCGGCCCTGGCGCAGGTGGCGTCGGTGTGCGACGGGCTGGTCGGCACGCCGAACGCGGGCGCTTCGCGCCGCCTGGCGGCGATGCGGGCCCTGGTCGACGCCAGCGTCGACGCGCCGCGGCTGCTCGGCTGGCTCTCCGGCGTCGGCGTGCCTGACGGCATCGAGGTCGACGAGGAGCTGCGCTGGCGGGTCATCCACCGGCTGGCGGTGCTGGGCGCGGTCGACAGCGACCGGATCGCCGCCGAGCTGGCGTCCGACCGCAGCGCCGCGGGTGCGGAGTGGGCGGCCCGGGCCGAGGCGGCACGGCCCGACCCGGCGGCGAAGGCGGCGGCCTGGGAGGCGATCGTCAACGACGACTCGCTGTCCAACCGCCTGCTGGAGGCGAAGGGGCGGGGGCTGTTCCAGCCGGAGCAGACGGAGCTGACCGCTCCGTACGTCGAGCGGTTCTTCCTGGAGATGCCGGCTGCGGCGCGGCGGCGCACGCCCTTCGCCGCCGAGCGCCTCGCGGACCTGGCGTTTCCCCGCTACCACGTCTCGCCGCACACCCGATCGCTGGCCGCGGCCATGCTCGCGACCGACGACCTGCCGCCCGTGCTCCGCCGCGTTGTGATCGACAACGATGATGACCTTCGTCTCGCACTGGCTGCCCGGGCGAGGTGACAGGCTTACGATCCGGTGATGAGCGGTGACGACGATCTCGGTGTGCGCCGGGTCGGGATCATGGGCGGCACGTTCGACCCGATCCACCACGGCCACCTCGTCGCGGCCAGCGAGGTCGCCGACAACTACGCGCTGGACGAGGTCGTCTTCGTCCCGACCGGGCAGCCGTGGCAGAAGGACGCGCGCGAGGTCTCCCCGGCGGAGGACCGCTACCTGATGACGGTGATCGCGACCGCGTCGAACCCGCGCTTCCACGTGAGCCGGGTCGACATCGACCGCGACGGCCCCACGTACACCGTTGACACCTTGCGCGACATCCGTGCCATGTACGGCCCCAAGACGCAGCTGTTCTTCATCACGGGTGCCGACGCGCTGGCGCGGATCCTGTCGTGGAAGGACACCGACCAGATGTTCGAATTGGCGCATTTCGTCGCGGTCACCCGCCCGGGTTTCCACCTGAGCGACGAGCACCTGCCGGCGGACGCGGTCTCGATGATCCAGGTCCCGGCGATGGCGATCTCCTCGACGGACTGCCGCACACGCGTCGCCGCCGGCAAACCCGTCTGGTACCTGGTGCCCGACGGCGTCGTCCAGTACATCGCGAAACGTCACCTGTACCGTCCGTGAACTCGCGTCCGCTGGTCAGCGGTTGTGTTGCGGCATGTGAGAGGCTTGGAGGGTAATGCCGTCGACCAGAGGAGCACGGTGACCGCTTCCGACCGCACGCGCGAGCTGGCGCTCGCCGCCGCGCAGGCCGCAGCCGACAAGAAGGCGCAAGACATCGTCATCATCGACGTCGCCGACCAACTGGTGATCACTGATGCCTTCCTGATCGCCTCCGCGCCCAACGAGCGGCAGGTCCTCGCGATCGTCGATGCGATCGAGGAGCGACTGGTCAACCTGCCCGAGAAGGCCAAGCCCGTCCGCCGCGAGGGGGAGCGGGCCGGTCGTTGGGTGCTGCTCGACTACGTCGACCTGGTGGTGCACGTCCAGCACACGGAGGAGCGCGAGTTCTACGCGCTGGACCGCCTGTGGAAGGACTGCCCGATCATCCCGTTCGTCGACCGCGACCTGGTGCCGGCCGCCCCCGCCGCCGCCCCGGGCAGCGAGGCGAACCCGGCCGAATGACCAGGCTGCTGGTCTGGCGGCACGGCAACACCGACTACAACGCAGGCGGCCGTGTCCAGGGCCAGACGGACGCGCCCCTGAACGCCCGGGGCCGCGACCAGGCGGCAGAGGCCGCCGCGCTGCTCGCCGCCCTGCACCCGGACGTACTCGTCAGCAGCGACCTGTCCCGCGCCCACGACACGGCGTCGGCGCTGGCGTCGCTGACCGGCCTGTCGGTGACGGTGGACCCGCGGCTGCGGGAACGCCACTTCGGCGTCTGGCAGGGCGAGCTCCTGACGGACATCGAGACCCGCCACCCCACGGAGTACGCCCGCTGGCGCGCCGGCGACCCGTCACCCGGCTGCGGCATCGAAAGCCTGGACGACCTGGCCAAGCGCATGCTCGACGCGCTGCAGGACGCCGCGGCCCTGGCCCCCGGCGGCACGGTGGTCGTGACCACCCACGGCGGCGCGGCCCGGCAGGGTTGCGGCGCGCTGCTGGGCTGGCCGAACGAGGCGACGCGGACGCTGGGCTCACTCCACAACTGCCACTGGACGGAGCTACGCGACCGCTCCCGCCGCGTTGGCGGCACGGGCTGGCAGCTGATGGCCCACAACGTCGGCGTTCTCAGCCACAGCTGACGGTTGTCCGCGGCGGCGGTTTCGCCGGTCGGCGGCTCCTGCGCGCGATCCCGTCTGGCGTCTGGCCGGCCGCGTGCCGCGACGTGGTCGTATCGCTGGGTTCCGGTCCGCCGCACGCGGCGACGACCTGTCGTGTCGCGCGCGGTCCGGTCTGCCGCCTGCGGTCACGACGTGGTCGTGTCGCCCGGGTCCCGGTCTGGTGCCTGCGGTCACGACGCGGTCGTGGCGCGCGCGGTCCGGTCCGCTGCCTGCGTCACGACCAGGTCGTGTCGCCCGCGGTCCGGTCCGCCAGCTCCGGCGGCCACGACCTGGGTCGTGGTCGCCCGCCCGGTGCCGCAGTCCGGCCTGGCCGCCTGCGCGACGACTGCGGAGCTCGGGGCACAGTCGTGCCCTGGGCGTGCGCCGCAAGTTCCGCGATCGCTGACGTCAGCCTTCGCGGTCCGTCCCGGCCGTGGTCAGTCGCGGGTGGCCGTTGGCTTGCTTGCCGTGGGGTCCGGGCCGTCCTGGGTGGTTGAGCTTTGTCGCATTCGTTATCGGCTCATGACCGACCTTCTTTCTGGCATCGTCCGCAGCGGTGGCTGATCTCGGCTACCGTGCCGGCATGTCCGTAGCGGTCGTCACCGACTCCACCGCCTACCTGCCACCATCCGCGCGGGAGGGGCTGACGGTGGTGCCGCTGACCGTCGTGATCAATGGCGTCGAGGGCTCGGAAGGCGTCGACGTCACCCCGGCCGAGGTGGCGCGCGCCCTCGGCGGTCGCCGTGTCTCGGTCACCACCTCCCGTCCGTCGCCGGCCGCGTTCGCGGCCGTGTACCAGCGGTTGCTCGACCACGGCGCCTCCGGCGTCGTCTCCGTGCATCTGTCCGCCCAGCTTTCGGGCACGGTCGAGGCGGCTCGGCTGGCCGCCGCCGAGATCGGCCCGGCGGTCAAGGTCGTCGACGCGAAGTCGACGGGCATGGGTCTCGGCTTCCCTGCCCTGGCCGCCAGCGCGGCCGCGGCGAAGGGAAGCGATGCCGACGCCATCTGCCGCGCCGCAGTCGAGGCCGCGGACCGCACCTCCACCCTCTTCTACGTCGACACCCTGGAGTTCCTCCGCCGCGGTGGCCGGATCAACGCGGCGTCGGCCCTCCTGGGCACGGCCCTGTCGGTGAAGCCGATCCTCAACGTCGTCGACGGAGCGATCGTCGTCCGCGACAAAGTCCGCACCGCCAGCCGCGGCCTCGCGCGGCTGGTCGACCTCGCGGTGGACGCCGCCGCCGACGCGGACGTCGACGTGGCCGTGCACCACCTCGACGGCGCCGAGCGCGCCGAGCACCTCGCGTCGACACTCAAGGAACGCTTCGGTGAGCGCCTGCGGGACTGCTACGTGACCGAGATCGGCGCCGCTGTGGCCGCGCACGTCGGCCCGGGCCTGGCCTCCGTCGTCGTACATCGCCGTCCATAGCGTTCATCACTCCTTTCGTGCGCTCGTTCGAGGACACAGTGTGGGCCGGTCCAATCAAGATTGTTTTGGTTATCCACAGGCGAGAGTTATCCACAGGCCCCGATTGATGGCACACGTCGGGTGAGCGCTCGGGCCTAGCGTCGCCCACGTGTCCGATGACGAGACCCTCGTACGCCAACGGCTCGCGCGGTTGACTGCCGAGCCGAACCCGACCGACCCCTATACGGCGCTGACCCGCCCGCTGCGGTCACCGTTCGAGGGGATGGACCACCCGGCGACGTTCGCGACCACGTTCCCGCCTGCCGAGCCCGCACCACCCGCCGCCGACATCCCCGCCGACACCTTCGGTCCGGAGCCCGCCACCGAGCCGCGGCGCCTGCTCGGCGGCGCCGGCCCGTTCGATCCCGGCCGGCGCGGCGTCAAGGCCCTCGCGGCGGTCGCCGCTGTCGTGGTGCTGGCCGCGGCGTTCTTCGCCTACCGCGCCCGACCGAAGGTCGAGCCGGTCGCGCCCGTCTCCCCGGCGGCCGAGGTCGCTGCCCCGGCGACGAGTGGCCCCGCCGAGATCCTGGTGTCGGTCGCGGGCAAGGTCAGGAAACCAGGTCTGGTACGCCTACCGGCCGGTGCCAGAGTGGCCGACGCGGTCGAAGCCGCCGGCGGCGCTCTGCCCGACACAGATCTGGCATCCATCAACCTTGCCCGCCGCCTCACCGACGGCGAAATGGTGTTGGTGGGCATCACTCCGCCACCGGGCGTGCCCGCCTCCGCGGCGCCGGGCGGCCCAGAGGCCGGCGCCGGCGGCAAGGTCAACCTCAACACCGCGACTCTGGCCGAGCTCGACTCCCTGCCCGGCGTCGGCCCGGTCCTGGCACAACGGATCCTTGAACTCACGGTAGCGGGCCAACCTGAGACCGCATGCCC
>NZ_JBFAIU010000127.1:0-19457 GCF_040654855.1 Asanoa sp. NPDC050611 | reverse complement strand
GGATCGGTGCCGGGCCGGCGGCGGTTCATGCGCGAAGATCCCGGCGTCGCGCCGGCCGGCCGCTGCAGGCCGATTGATTTCCTACTCCGGAACGGGACCGCACGATCATCCCGCCGGCGCGCATCGCGGCGAAGGCGGCACCGCGAAAGGCCCGGGCCGCCCGACGACGGAGAACAGCCGACCCGACGGCCGCCTGAAGCCGGCGGACGAGCTGGCCGCCGCGTTCGGAGACGCAACGAGCCCGATCGGCGCCTACTGCGGCTCCGGCGTCACCGCGGCGCACACGATCCTGGCCCTGCACCGCGCCGGGCGTACCGACGCCGCTCTCTATGTCGGCTCCTGGAGTGACTGGATCACCGACCCGAGCCGCCCGGTCGCGACCGGGGAATAATGAGCGCCATGCCGGACGGCGCCGTGGTGGTGTGGGACGAGGACCTGCTCGGGTACGACCTGGGTGATCATCCACTCGACCCCGTGCGGGTCGAGCTGACCATCGCGCTGGCCCGCGAGCTGGGCGTCCTCGACCGCGACGGCGTCCGGATCGTCAAGCCGACCCCGGCCGACGACGCCGCGCTGACCCGCGTGCACCGGCCCGACTACCTCGACGCCGTCCGCGCCGCGCCGCACGACCCGTTCTTCCGCGGGTACGGCTTCGGCACCCCGGACAACCCCGTCTTCGACCACATGCACGACGCCTCCGCCCTGGTCGCCGGCGCGACGATGGCCGCGGCTGAGGCGGTCTGGCGCGGCGAGGCCCGGCACGCGGTCAACATCTCCGGCGGGCTGCACCACGCGATGCCGGGGCGGGCGTCCGGCTTCTGCGTCTACAACGACCCGGCCGTGGCCATCGCGCGCCTGCTCGACCAGGGCGCCGAGCGCATCGCGTACGTCGACATCGACGTCCACCACGGCGACGGCGTCCAGGCGATCTTCTGGGACGACCCGCGCGTGCTCACCGTCTCGATCCACGAGTCGCCGCTCACCCTGTTCCCCGGCACGGGCTTCCCGGACGAGATCGGCGGCCCCTACGCCGAGGGAAGTGCGGTCAACATCGCCTTGCCACCGGGTACGGGCGACCGCGCCTGGCTGCGGGCCTTCCACGCCGTGGTGCCGAGCGTCCTGCGCGCGTTCCGCCCGCAGGTGCTGTTCAGCCAGTGCGGCGCCGACAGCCACCGCCTCGACCCGCTCGCCGACCTGCGGCTGACCGTCGACGGCCAGCGCGCCGCGCAGATCGCGATGCGCGACCTGGCCGAGGAGCTGTGCGAGGGGCGCTGGGTGGCCACGGGCGGCGGCGGGTACGCACTGGTCGAGGTCGTCCCGCGGGCCTGGACCCATCTGCTCGCGACCGCGACCGGCGACCCGCTCGACCCGCTGCTGCCGACCCCGCCGGGCTGGCGGGCGCTGGCCGCCGCGCGGGCGCCCGGCCGGGAGGTCCCGCACCGCCTGACCGACGACGGCGACCTCGCGTTCGAGCCCTGGCAGCCGGCCAGCGACGACGCCGTCGACCGGGCCGTCACCCAGACCCGGACGGCGGTCTTCCCGCTGCTCGGCCTCGACCCGCTCGACCCGCGCGACTGATGCGGATCCGGGTCGCGACCCGCGCGGACCTGCCGGCCCTGGCCCCGGTGATCACGGCCGCGATCGAGGAGCTGCAGCGGGCGTACCTCGACCCCGCCCAGATCGCGTCGAGCCGGGCGATCATGGGCGTCGACACGCAGCTGCTCGACGACGGGACCTATTTCCTCGTGGAGACGGACGGCGCCGGCGCGATCGCGGGCTGCGGGGGATGGAGCCGCCGGGCCACCCTCTACGGCGGCGACCACTCGGCCGGCCGCGACGCGGCGCTGCTCGACCCCGCGAGGGAGCCGGCGCGGATCCGGGCCATGTACACGCATCCCGCGTACGCCCGGCGCGGTGTGGGTCGTCTGGTGCTGACCCGCTGCGAGGAGGCGGCGCGCGCCGAGGGTTTCCGGACGCTCGAGCTGATGTCGACCCTCTCCGGGCAACCGTTGTACGCGGCCGCGGGATTCGTCGCCGTCGAACAGCTCACCGACGCGACCGGGGGCACGCCGGTGCCCTTGATCAAGATGCGCAAGCCGATCGAGCCCTGACCGCCCCGGTCATAGGGTTGGGGCGAGAGCTAGGGGGTGTCGTGACCGAGCATGCCACGCAGCGGTCGGCGGACGTCCTACTGAGCGACGGCACCACCGTCCATGTGCGACAGATCCAGCCGGACGACGCGTCGGAGGTCGTCGCGGCGCACTCGCGGTTCTCGGAGCGGACCCGGTATCTGCGCTACTTCTCGCCGTACCCCCGGATTCCCGAACGCGACCTGCAGCGCTTCGTCAACGTCGACCATCGCGACCGGGAGGCGTTCGTCGTCGAGGTGGCCGGGCGCATCGCGGCGATCGGGCGGTACGACCGGCTCGGCCCCGACTCCGGCGACGCCGAGGTCGCGTTCGTGGTCGAGGACGCGTACCAGGGTCGCGGTATCGGACCCCTGCTGATGGAGTATCTGGCCGCCGCGGCGCGGGAAGCCGGGATCTCCCGGTTCGTCGCCGAGGTGCTGCCGGCCAACGCGACGATGCTGCGGGTCTTCGCCGATTTCGGGTACGAGGTCGAACGCCGCTACGCCGACGGCGTCGTGCATCTCGCGTTCCCGATCGCACCGACGGAAAGCTCGCTGGAGGTGCAGTGGCGGCGCGAGCACCGCACCGAGGCCCGGTCGATCACCCGACTGCTGGCACCCCGCGGTGTCGCGGTGTACGGCGCGAGCGCCAGCGGCCACGGCGTCGGGGCGGCGGTGCTCGGGCACCTGCGCGACGGTGGTTTCGCCGGCCCGGTGGTGCCGGTCCACCCGAGTGCGCAGCGGGTCGGCGGCCTCCCGGCGGTGACGAGCGCGGCCGACGCCGGTGTCGCCCTCGACCTGGCGGTGGTCGCGGTGCCGCCGGCGCACGTCGCGGAGGTCATCGAGGACGCGGGCCGGGCCGGGCTGCACGCCCTCGTCGTGGTCAGCGCCGGCTTCGCGGAGAGCGGCCCGGCGGGCGCGGCGGCTCAGGCGGCGCTCATCCGGGACGCGCACGCCCGCGGCATGCGGGTGGTCGGCCCGAACTGCCTGGGGATCGCGAACACCGATCCGGCGGTACGGCTCAACGCGACCCTCGCACCGCGGTTGCCGGCGCCGGGCCGGATCGGTTTCTTCAGCCAGTCGGGCGCGCTCGGCGTCGCGCTGCTCGCGGAGGCGGACCGGCGCGGCCTGGGCCTGTCGACGTTCGTGTCGGCCGGCAACCGGGCCGACGTGTCGGGCAACGACCTGCTGCAGTACTGGCGGGACGACCCCGGCACCGACGTGATCCTGTTGTACCTGGAGTCGTTCGGCAACCCGCGCAAGTTCGCCCGGCTGGCCCGCGGCATCGGGCGCGACAAGCCGATCGTCGCGGTCGCGTCGCCGGCCCGCTCGCCGGGCAGCACGGAACGCGGCCCCGACCCGGCGGCGGTCCGCGCGCTGTTCGCCCGCTCCGGCGTGGTCCGGGTCGACACGGTCGGCGAGCTGTTCGACGTGGGCGCGCTGCTGGCGACGCAGCCGCTGCCGGGCGGCCGGCGGGTCGGCATCGTGGGCAACTCACCGGCGCTGACCACACTGGCCGCGACGGCGTGCGCCGCCAACGGCCTGGAGGTCGCGGGGGGCTACCCGACCGACGTCGGCCCGGTGGCGGGCGCGCACGAGTTCGGCGACCGGCTGGCGGAGGCCGCCGTCGACCCGGGCGTGGACGCGCTGGCCGTGGTGCTGGCCCCGCCGCTGCCGGGCCGCGAGCAGGTGCGGTCGCTGACGCCGCTGCTCCGCCGCGAAAGCGTCGAGGGCGCGGTCTACGGACTCCTGCCCCTGTCGTCCTGGCAGCGGCGGCTGCTGGACCTGGTGGCACTGGCGGCGATGGTCGGCCTCCCGCTGCTGCTGGCGACCTACCTGACCGACGAGCTCGCCACCGTGCCGCGGGCCGGCGCATACGTGGTGGGATACGGCCTCGCCGCCGTGCCGGTGCTGCTCGTCCGGCGCCTCGACCATCAGCGGTGGCGCCGCAACCTCGCCTGGGTTGGCCTGGCCATGCTCTACCTCGCCGTCCCCCTGGGTGCCTTCGCGTCGTCCGGCGAGCAACGTGGCTGGACGATGTCGGTCCTGGCCGGCGTGGCCGGTGCCAGCGGCTTCCTGATCGGCCTCTACCTCGGTGACCAGGTGCGGATCCTGTTCCGCCGGTACGTCGCGTGGCCCCGGCTCGCCCGGCGCGGACGGACGAAGTCGCCGGCGCACATGGTGGCCACCAGGCTCCTCTGGCTCCTGCTCGGGCTGGCCCCGCTCGAACGCCGGGCCTGGCGCTCCGCACACAGCCGGCGCGAGGCGGCGACCCTGTTCGCCACGAGCGCGCGGGAGGTCGAACGCGTCGTCCCCTGGGAGATGTGGGCGGCGGGCGCCCGAGCCCGGGAGTGGCAGGACGACCGGCACCGGTGCCGGCTGGTGGCCGACCGGCTGCGCCGGATCGGGTTCCAGGTGGCGGGCGCCCACGATCGACAGACCTACCGCGACGCGTACGCCTCGGTGGTGGCGATGACCCAGGATCTCGTCGGCAACGACTGGACCCGCGCCACCGCCGGCGCCGGTGTCCCGCCCGCCCGGCTGCGCCTCTGGGCGGCCCGGGTCGTGCCGTCGGTGGCGCTCGGAGCCGGTGCCCTGCTGCTTCCGCTGCTGCCGGGGGTCGTGCCCGGCCAGGGCCTGACCGCCATCCAGAGCGCGCTCTGCATCGCCGCCGTGTTCAACCTGCTGCGCGTCGACAGCGGAACGCGGGACGCGGTCGTCAACGCCTACCGCGAGGCGAGCGGGCGCAACAACTGATCAGGACGGTCGAATGGCGGCACGGAGGCGGGCGGCGAGGGCGGCCTGCTCCGCGTCGGTCACCGGCAGGATGCCGCGGCTGCTCATGACGGCCGCGAACTGCTGCTGCTCGTACGGGACGCCGGGTGGCAGCGGCGCCACGTGCCAGTGCACGTGGGCGTTGCCCTGGTGCGAGCCCAGCGACATCAGGTAGATCCGCTCCGTCTCCAGCACCAGCTTGAGCGCCTCCGCCACGTCGTGCACCACGTCCGTGACGTGGCGGAAGAGCTGCCGGTCGCCGGTCACGTCGACCACGTGCGCGCGGGGCACCACCAGCGTGTAGCCGAGCAGTGGGGGAAAGCGGTTGAGGAACGCGGCGCAGGTCCCGTCCTCGTACACCATGTGGTGTCGATGATCGGGATCACCGCGCAGCGTCGCGCAGACGAAGCAGGGGCCGGTGCGGACCCGCTGCTCGTAGGCGGCGGCGTCGAACGGGACCCTCATCGCTTGAGCGACGGGCCGGTCACCGTCGGCGGGCGGGCGCCGAGGAAGAAGACACCGGGGAAGCCGCTGGTCTCGAAGCCGGCGCTGCGGTTGCCCTTCCAGGTCGTGTTCTCGACGCGCATCGTGCCGGTGCGGTCGTTGCTGACGAAGAACACCCCGCCGCCGCCCTCCTTGGCGGTGTTGTCCCGCACCACCGAGCCGGCGATGCGCAGCGTGAACAGGTTGCCGTCGAGGTAGATGGCGCCGCCGCTGCCACCGCCGGGTGTGCCCGAGCGGGCCGGGTTCGCGCCGCTGCCGATCGCCTTGTTGCCGGTGAACACGCTGTTCAGCACGACCCACGAGACACCGATGCTGGACAGGGCCGCGCCGTTGGAGCAGACCCCGCCCTGGAAGGTGCTGCCGACGACGTACACCGGCTCGTTGTGGAACTGGCTCAGGACCCGGATCGCCGCGCCGCCGAGGTCGGGGCCGGACGCGTCGCACCGGTTGTCGACGAACTTGGTGTTGACGGCCTTGAACCGGCCACCGCGTACGAAGATGGCCCCGCCGCCACCGCCCTCTGTCTCGTCGCCGGTCGAGTTGCCGCCGGTGAACGTCAGGTTCTGCACGGTCAGCCGGGGATGGTCCTGGTCCTGGCAGTGCGAGGTGGTGAAGCCCTGCGCCTCGTCACACGTGTTCATGTAGAGGATCCGCCGCTTGCCGCCCCCGCTGAGCGTGACCTTGCCGCCGCCGTCCAGCACGATCTTGGGGCCGTTGGCGTTGCGGATCTTCGCGGTGGCGGCCATCGTGATCGTGACCGGATCCGGGCCGCAGTTGAACGTGATGACGCCGCCCGCGGCGACCGCCTTGACCACGGCCGCCGATGTGCAGCTGGCCTTGGTGCCCGTGCCGATCGTCCTGGTCGGCTTGCTGGTGTTCTCCGCCCGGCCGTCGGCCGGGACCGTGGCCTTTCCGCCCGGGTTGCCGAAGCTGGCCGGCTTGGCCGTCGGCTTGGGCGTCGGGCCGCTGCCGATGCCGTCCTTGCCCGGTGCCGGTGTGGTCACGTCAGCTGACGCTGTCGTCACAGGTGGGCTCGGGGCCTGACCCTGAGTGTCCGCGGCCGGCGACCCCTGACCACAGGCCGAGATCAACAGCAGGAGCAGCAGGGGTACGGCGGTCGCGCGGATTGTTCGCACGGGCACGACCTTAGGGGTTAGGCGTGGAAGTCCGCGAGCCGTTCGCCTTCGGCGTGCAGTCGTTCGCGCTCGGTGGCCGTGAGCGGGCGGAACTCGTCGTAGGTGAGCGGGCCGTCGGTGGCCTTCCAGGTGCCGGCGACCGCGCCGTCGACGAGGAAGACGGGGAATGACTGCGGCGCGCGTACGTGAAAGATCCGTTTGCGGAACTCCTCGGGCAGGATGCCCGACCGTCGTGCGTGGACGAGGAGCGCGGCGTCCCAGTTGGCCAGGAAGCGCGGTGGTGCGTCGGTGTCGCCGTCGACGATCGGCCCGTCGGCGAGGTCGACGAGTTCGGTGCCGTCCTCGGCGCGGTAGGTGGTGGTATCCAGGTCGGCCAGCGTCGCGGTCACGGTGGCGATCGGCAGGCCGGCCCACGTGGCGATCTCCTTGCGGGTGGCCGGCCCGAAGCCGGTCAGGTATCTCGTGACGAGCCGGACCCGGCCGTCCTCGGCGGTGCCCTGCGGTGGGCCGACCCACTCGTCGGCGAGCCCGTAAAGGTCGGCGCGGCGCCGTTCCCAGGTGCCGCTGGGTGGCTGGCGGATCAGGTCGAGCCAAAGGCTGATGCCGCGCCGGCGGTCGGCGCCGATCAGCTTGTCGATCTCGCCCTGCTTGAGCGGGCCGTCCGCCAGCGCCGCCCGCAGGGTGGCGGCGGCCTGCTCCATCTCGTTGTGTGACGGCGTGCCCCGCCAGGCGCGCAGGGCCTGGATCCGGCGGTCCTCGCGGATGGCGAGCGCCCAAGGCCAGTAGTCGCGTCGGCTGACCGCGTGGATGGTGGAGCGCAGCAGGGTGCCCTGGATGATCTCCCCGTCGTGCAGGAGGCGGGTGACGGCGGGGCGTTCGACGCTGGCGGCGCGGGACCAGAGGCCGATGTAGATCGCTGGGCTGTATTGCGCCTGTAGACCCGCCATCCGCTCGAGCACCACAGGCAGATCTTGCTGGGAACGCTCCAACAGCAACTGGCGGTGCAGGAGCGTCCGGTTCAGTTCGTGAGCGGTGAGGACGCGGGTCATGTCGGTAACGGTGTCATATCCGCCAGGTGGCTGATGTCTCGGTGGCGATGTGCGTAGAGGCTGGTTGTCGTGCCAACCGGCCGCCCCACAAAGCTGTGAGCGGCGGCAACCCAAGAGCGATTCGGCCTCCGCAGGCGCCGATTCGATCAAAGGTTGCCGCCGCCCATGGTACGGGTTGGCTGGCCATAACCCTTGCGCTGAGACGGATCTAGTGGTTCGCCTCCACCCGATCCGGCATAGTCAGGCTCTTCCGATGTGGCCTGACTTGGTGCAAAATTACAGGTCGTGCCAAAGCATCCCGACGACGGAGGTGGGCGCTTTCGCGGCTGAAAAGTGTGATGCTGCCGAGTTGGCAAACGCGCCGGAGAGCGATACGGCGGCGATGCCGGCGGCGACGCTTGCTACTGCCACCGTTCTGGCGAACAGGGCGTGGAGTCTACGCTTCTGCATGGCGGGCTCCTACTGAGAGCTGTCGATACACCCTGGCCAGGTTTTAGGAAGATAGTGCAGCAGGAAGTGTCGCCAGACAAGCGCAAAGTGACGGCCCCACTACGGACAGTTGGCTTTACGCCACCTGGCGGATCGTCACCTGGATGCGAGCAATAGATACGTTTGACTTAGTTTTTCCTGCTATCTCGCATGCAATCTGCAACTTTCACGACCGTAATCGCCGCATAAGCCGGATTTATAGACTGCCGGCTAATGGGTGGAAAACCCTCGACGGCGCAGCGGAAGGGAGTCCCGGTGGCGGAGGCGCGGGCAGCTGTCGATCCCATCGGCCGGAACCGCCAACTGGGCACTCTGCGGCATGCCATCGATGATCTCCGCACCGGCCACGGCCGCGCATTCCTGATCGAGGGTGAGCCGGGCATCGGCAAGACCTCGCTCGTGCGCGCCGCGACGGCAGCCGCCCAGGCGGCCGGCGTCAACGTCCTATGGGCGGTCTGCGACGAGCTCAGCCAGGCTTTTCCCCTGTTGCCGATCATCGAGGCACTCGGCGGTCATCCGGACGTCCCCGCCAACGAACAGGCGCAGATCGCAGACCTGTTGCGCGCCGACCCGGGCGTCGGCAACCGCATGGAGGTCATTCCCGCCGCGACGGAGAAGCTGCTCACGCTCATCGAGGGCTTGTGCGGCGCACGGCCGACGATGCTCGTTGTCGACGACGTCCAATGGGCCGACCCGGCGACGGTCCAGTCCCTGGGCCGCCTCGTGCGCTGTGTGGACCACATGCCGCTGCTGGTCGTCGGCGCGGCCCGCACGATCCCGCGGCGCGACGACGTGTCGGCACTGCGGCGCGCCATCGAGCCCAACGTGCTGAAGATCGCGCACCTCGATGTCGACCAGGTCGCCGAGTTCGTCGCGCAGCTGGTCGAGGGAACGCCGGGCACACAGCTGCTCGAGCTCGCGGCTGGTGCCGGCGGGAACCCGCTCTACCTCACGGAGCTCGTCGACGTCCTGGTGCGCGCCGACGCCCTGACGCGTACCGGCGAGGCTGTCGAGGCGGCGAAGACCACCGCTCCACGATCGCTCTCTGCTGCGATCTCTGACCGGCTGGCGTTTCTGTCCGCGCCGGCACGCGACCTGCTGCGCGTCGCGGCGCTGCTCGGCATCGACTTCTCGGTGCACGAACTGGCCATCGTCGCCGGGCGGCGGGTGCCCGAGCTGCTTCCCATCCTTGATGAGGCGATTCTCGCGGGGGTGGTCCTCGACAGTGGCAACGAGATGGCGTTTCGGCACCCGTTGATCCGCGACTGCCTCTACGACGGCATGCCAACCGCGATCAGGGCCGCATGGCATCGCGACGCCGCCAAGGCCCTCGCCGACGACGGCGCCCCAGCCGAACGGGTGGCGCGCCAGCTCCGGCCCACAGTCGACGATGACAGCGCAGCCAGCGCGGTGGACTCCTGGGTTGTCGGCTGGCTTGCCGATGCGGCACCGCAACTCGTCGGGCAGGCGCCGAAGGTCGCGATCCCGATGCTCCGCTGGGCGCTCAGCGGCACGCCCGTCGGTGCGCCGTCGCACGACGTCATCGCGTGCCGGCTCGCCGACGCGCTCGTCCGCGTCGGTGACCCCGTCGGCGCTGCCGAGGTCGCCGCGGCCGCGCTCGTCCATGTCAAGAGCCCGGACCTGCTTGTCGACCTTCACTGGACGTTGACCACCTGCAACGCGGTGACGGGGCGGCACCACGAGACACTTGACCCGCTCGAGCGCGCTCTACGTTCGCCGGGCATGGGTCCTCAGCACCGCGGTCGGCTGCTCGTCCTGATGGCCCGGGCGCACCGAGCGCTCGGACAGATCGACGCGGCCGCGGAGGTGGCCCAACGGGCGCTGTCCACCGCTACCGAGGCCGGCGACCCGTGGGGTATGGGTTGGTCGCTGTTCGTGCAGACCATCCTGCACGGCATGCGCGGCGAGACCGTGCTCGCGCTGCCGCTCTATGAACGCGCCCTGGCCGTCACCGAGCAGGACCCAGGCCTTGCCGACCTGCGATTGCTGTTGCAAATCAACCAGGCTGTGGCGCTCGGCGTCATGGACCGCTACGACGAGGCCATCCGGGTTGCGCGGACGGTGCGCCACACTGCGGACCGTGTCGGCAACCTCTTCCGGCTCGCCCAGGCGCAGAGCGCGCTCGGCGAGCTGCTCTTCGACAACGGCAAGTGGGACGACGCGTTAGTCGAGATCGAGCTTTCCCTGGGCGTGTCGAAGAATCCCGTCGTCGACTGCGCGCAGCACGGACTCGCCGCCACCATCCGACTCCACCGCGGCGACCCCGACAGTGAACGCCACCTGTCCGCCGCGGCCCAGTTCAACGACCTGACCGGCGACCGGATCTGCCGCGCGTACGCGATGGCCAAGAGCCTCAAACTCGAGCGTGAAGAGTCGTTCGATGCCGCCCTGGCGGTGCTCCTCGACGGTATGTCCGACGTGCAGGACACCGAGGAGTCGGTCGAGCTGTTGGCCGACGCGGTGCGACTGGCGATGGCCGTCGGCGACAAGGCCGTGGCCAAGTCGATCGCCCAGCGCGCGGTCGCGGCGGGTGAGAGCTCGCCGGCACCGCACCGGCGGGCCGTGTCCCTGCATTGCCACAGCCTGCTGACCAACGACCCGGCCGGCCTGCTCGAGGCGGCCAACGGCTACCGAGCCGCCGGCCGCCCGTTGCCCCGGGCGCAGGCACTTGAGGCGGCCGCGCTGGCGCTAGCCGAACGCGGCGAAATGGCCGAGGCACGCAACCTCTTCACCGATGCCTTCGCGCTGTACGCCAAGTTGGGCGCCGAGTGGGATCTGGCGCGAACGCAGGCGACTTTCCGGTCGTACGGCATCCGACGCGGCCCACGGGTCCGCCACCGTCAGGCCCGGCGCGGCTGGGAATCGCTCACCCCGACCGAGGTCCGGGTCGCCGGCATGGTCGCGCAGGGCATGTCCAACCCGCAGATCGCCGCGCAGCTGTTCCTCTCCAAACGTACGGTGCAGACCCACGTCTCCCACATCCTCGCCAAGCTCGAGCTGCAGTCCCGCATCGACGTCGCCCGCGAGGCGAGTCAGCGCGACCTCACTGCCCATGTCGTGACCTGACAATTCGGTCTTCTGGTTTGGACACACACGGCGACGCCACATCGGGTGGAGGCGGCCCGATGTGGCGTCCGATCAATGTCCGTGGAGTCGGCGCGGTCAGAGCGGTGGTGCACCCCGCTGCCCGGGGATGCCCGGCCGGGGCGGGCGGCAGGTGCAGTCCCAGCCGCCGAAGCGGCGGCGGCTGCGGTACGCGCCGAGGCGGGGTGGGCTCGCACCGCAGCCGCAGCGTTGGCAGGCGCGGCCTGCCGTGGTGGAGCGGCGTCGGCCGAGCCATCGCCCGACCGGCACCGATCCGTAGCCGCGACCCAGGGTCGTCAGCCGGCGCGGCGACATGACCTGGTTGCGCTCGCCTCGGGGGTCGGCTTGGAGGCTCCGCGCTGTCGCGGGATGTAGGCGCGCGGCAGGTCGATCTGGTCGACCTCGTCGCGTCCGCCCATGGTGAGCAGGTGGCGGCCCAGGTGGGCGCGGAGGCTCGCCTCCCAGACGCTCTGCTCGATGTGTGGTGGCGCTACCCAGCGGTGTGAGCTGTCGCTGTAGTGGAGGTGTTCGTCACCACGACCAAGGATGCTCAATTACGACACCTTCTCCGAAGGCTCCGGCGCCGGCGGCCCCAGCGCTCAACCAAGAGCTTCGTCCGGGCGGGTGGCTGAGATAACGGCGAACAGGCCGACATTGACGTCCATGCGTGACCCCCGAAATGGCGTACGTATGCAAATGGCCTTCCAGACATGGGCCACCTGGCGGATGTCCGGGTGGCGTTTCGCGCGCAGGCTCGATAGAACCGAGCGTCAAGGTCCTCGCCGGCGTACCGCCAAGGGGCTGCGGTGGTGGGAGACACAGGGGACGTGACCGACCCCCCGACGGTCACGCCCCCTGCTCGGGTAGCCGCGGGAAGGCCGTGAAGCAGCGCACACCCACCCCCACCAAGATCGGCACGGCAGTGCAGGATGGAGGAGGACAGGGTGAGGGGAGCGCATGGCAGGCCGGATCCGCGAGGAGGACATCGCGCTCGTTCGCGAGCGGACCGCGATCGCCGACGTCATCTCGGAGCACGTGACGCTCAAGAGCGCCGGTGGCGGCAACCTCAAGGGCCTGTGCCCGTTCCATGACGAAAAGACCCCTTCGTTCACGGTCGCGCCGGGCCGCAACGTCTTCTTCTGCCACGGTTGCGGCAAGGGCGGCGACGCGATCTCGTTCCTGATGGACGTCGACCACCTGACGTTCGTCGAGTCGGTGGAGCGGTTGGCCGGCCGGGCCGGCATCCAGCTGCGCTACGTCGAGGGCGGCCCCGCCCCGATGCGGGCCCAGCAGCAGGGGCAGAAGCAGCGCCTGGTCGCCGCGCACCTGGCCGCCGCCGAGTTCTACGCCGGCCAGCTGACCACCCCGGGCGCGCGGCTGGCCCGCGAGTTCCTCGCCCAGCGCGGCTTCAACCGGGCCGCCGCGCAGGATTTCGGCTGCGGGTTCGCGCCCGAGGGCTGGGACCCGCTGACCCGCCACCTGCGCCAACAGGGCTTCACCAGCCAGGAGCTCGTCACCGCCGGGCTGGCCCGGGAGGCCCGCTCCGGTTCGCTGATCGACCGCTTCCGGCGCCGGCTCGTCTGGCCGATCCGCGAGCTGTCCGGCGACATCATCGGCTTCGGCGCGCGCAAGCTGTTCGACGACGACGATGGCCCCAAATACCTCAACACGCCCGAAACGCCGCTCTACAAGAAGTCGCACGTGCTCTACGGCATCGAGCACGCGAAGCGGGAGATCGCGCGGCAGGGCCGGGCGGTGATCGTCGAGGGCTACACCGACGTGATGGCCTGCCACCTCGCCGGCGTCAAGACGGCCGTGGCGACCTGCGGCACCGCGTTCGGCGGCGACCACATCAGCGTCCTGCGCCGGCTGCTGATGGACACCGACGCGTTCGCCGGGGAGATCATCTTCACCTTCGACGGCGACGCGGCGGGGCAGAAGGCGGCGCTGCGGGCGTTCGAGGACGACCAGCGCTTCGTCGGGCGGACGTTCATCGCGGTCAGCCCCGACAACATGGACCCGTGCGAGCTGCGCCTGGCCAAGGGCGACCTCGCCGTGCGTGACCTGGTCGCGCGCCGCGAGCCGATGGTCGACTTCGCGCTGCGGCAGATCCTGCAGAAGTTCGACCTCGACACCGTCGACGGCCGGGTCGAGGCGATGCGCCGGGCCGCGCCACTCGTCGCCAAGATCAAGGACCGGGAGAAGCGGCCGGAGTACGTCCGGAAGCTGGCCGGCGACCTCGGCATGGAGATCGAGCCGGTGCAGCGGGCCGTGGCGGGTGCGCACGCTCCCGCCGCGACGGCGACCGCCGCGGCCAACGCCGCCGCCGCCCAGGCCGACACCCCGCAGTCGCGGGTCGAACGCGAGGCCCTCAAGCTGGCCATCCAGGTGCCGGTGCTGGCCGGGCCGATGTTCGACGCGATCGGTGCCGAGGCCTACTCGACCGAGCCGCTGCGGGTCGTGCGCGAGGCGATCGCCGAGGCCGGCGGCGCGGTCAGCGGCACCAGCGGCGCCGTCTGGATCGAGCGGGTACGCGACGCCTGCGGCGACCTGACCGGCAAGGCACTGGTCGGCGAGCTGGCGGTGGAGCCGATGCTGCGCGACGGCGACCCGGACCCGCACTACGTCTCGGTGCTGCTGGCCCGGCTGCAGTGGGGCGCGACCGACGCCCGGATCCGCGAGCTGAAGTCGAAGGTCCAGCGGATCAACCCGGTGACCAGCAAAGACCAGTACCTCGCGCTGGCCGGCGAGCTGTTCTCCCTCGAGCAGCACGCGCGCGCCCTGCGCGAACAGGCGGTGGGTGGACTGTGACGGGCATGTGGGACCTGTTCCGGCGCAAGGTCAAGCTGCCGGCGGACGCCGGCGTCACGCTCGAGCCCGACGAGCGGGTGATCGCGTGGTCGCGTACGCAGGCCGGCCCGTACGTCGTCGCCACCGACCGCGGCCTGCGCCTGCCCGAACACGACCGGCTCGACTGGCACCGGATCCACAAGGCCGTCTGGTCCGGCCGCGAGCTGACGGTGACGGCGGCCGAGGTGGTCGAGGAGCGCGAGGGTTACCAGGTGCTCGCCGACGCGCCGGCGCAGACCGTGCTGCTGGTCGAGCCGCGGGAGATCCCGGAGCAGGTGCGGGCCCGGGTGACCGGTTCGGTCTCGTACACCGCGCACCACGTCGTCGCCGGCGGCGGCGTGCGGGTGGTCGCCCGCAAGGTCCGCGGCCGTGACGGGCTCGCCTGGTCGGTGCGGTACGACCCCGGCACCGAAACGTCCACACCGGACGTCGTCGCGGCCACCGGCGCGCTCGTGGCGGAAGCACAGGCGGCGACCACACCCAAGGACCTCTGACCGATTCTGCTCAGCGGGCGCCGATAACCGCTGTCGTTTCGTCGTACGCCGTGGCTATGGTCCGCGATGTGACTGACGGCAGGCCTCTGATCGAGGCGACGGGGCTGGTGAAACGCTTCGGTGGGTTCACCGCCGTCGACGGCATCGACGTCTCCGTGCGGGCGGGCGAGGCGTTCGGGTTCCTCGGTCCCAACGGTGCGGGCAAGAGCTCGACCATGCGCATGATCGGCTGTGTGTCGCCGGTGACCGCGGGCCGGCTACGCATCCTCGGCATGGACCCGGCGCGCGACGGGCCGGCGATCCGCGCCCGGCTGGGCGTCTGCCCGCAGACCGACAACCTCGACCCCGAGCTGACGGTCGCGGAGAACCTGACCACCTACGCCCGGTTCTTCGGCATCCCGCGCAAGGTGGCCCGCGCCCGGGCCGCCGAGCTGCTCGAGTTCGTCCAGCTCACCGAGCGCGCGGGCAGCAAGGTCGAGCCCCTGTCCGGCGGCATGAAACGGCGCCTGACCATCGCCCGCGCGCTGGTCAACGAGCCCGACCTGGTGCTGCTCGACGAGCCGACCACCGGCCTCGACCCGCAGGCCCGGCACCTGGTCTGGGAGCGGCTGTTCCGGCTCAAGCGCCAGGGTGTGACGCTGGTGCTGACCACGCACTACATGGACGAGGCCGAGCAGCTCTGCGACCGGCTGGTGGTGATGGACGGCGGCCGGATCGTGGCCGAGGGCTCGCCGCGCGAGCTGATCGCCGAGCACTCCACCCGCGAGGTGGTCGAGCTGCGCTTCGCTGCCGAGTCGCAGGAGGCGTTCGTCGACAAGCTGGCCGGCATCGGCGAGCGGGTCGAGCCCCTGCCGGACCGGGTCCTGCTCTACGTCGACGACGGCGACGCCGCGGTGGCCACGGTGCACGAGCGGGCGTTGGAGCCGGCGAGCGTGCTGGTCCGGCGCAGCTCCCTCGAAGACGTCTTCCTGCACCTGACCGGCCGGACGTTGGTGGACTGATGGGGGCGGGTCGCGGCCGGACCGGTGCGATGTCGAGCGTCGCTGTGACCGGCGCACCTCCGCGGTGGGGTGCTGATCGGGTGGCGACGGCTCCGCGATGGGCGCGGGTTTGGCGGCTGACAAAGGTGCGGGCTGGTGGGCTGGTGACCGCGCGGCGATGGGTGCGGGCTGGTCGGCTGGCGACGGCCCGGGAACGGGCGTGGGTTTGGCGGCTGACGACGGTGGGGGCTGGTGGGCTGGTGACCGCGCGGCGATGGGTGCTGGCTGGTCGGCTGGCGACGGCCCGGGAACGGGCGTGGGTTTGGCGGCTGACAACGGTGGGGGCTGGTGGGCTGGTGACCGCGCGGCGATGGGTGCTGGCTGGTCGGCTGGCGACGACCCGGGAACGGGCGCGGGTTTGGCGACTGACAACGGTGCGGGCTGGTGGGCTGGTGACCGCGCGGCGATGGGTGCGGGCTGGTCGGCTGGCGACGACCCGGCAACGGGCGTGGGTTTGTCAGCTGACAACGGCGCGGGTTGGTAGGCGGACGGCGGCGCGGCGATGGGTGCTGGCCGGTCGGCTGGCGGCGGCGCGGCCTGGCCGGTTGGCTGTGGCATGGGAAAGGACGCGGGTTGGTTGGCCGGAGACGGGTCCGGACCGGGTCCGGTATGGCGGCGGGTGGCTACCGCTGCTCGTCGCGGGTCCGCCGGCGGTGGGCGAACGCCGAAGCCAGGTAGCCGAGCCCCAGCAGCACGGTCAGCACGGCAAGCGCGAGCCGCACCGCACGGCGCGCGCCGCCGCCGTCGTCGTCGAAGGCCGCCAGTGTCGTCTGCGCAACTCCGATGACCAGCCAGAACCAGCCCAGGAACAGCGCCATCGTCGGTGTGTTCGTCAGCTGCCACCAGGGTTTGCCGCGAGGTTCCACGGTCGTCGATTTACCCTGCGGCGGCCCGGCGCACTCACTGGCGCGGCTGGCCGGCCGACCCGAAAGGGAGCGCGGCCATGACCGCCGCCGTGGCCGTTTTCGAATACCACCTGGTCGGCTACCGCCGCACCTGGCGGGGCTCCGCGTTGGGTTCGTTCCTGCTGCCGCTGCTGACCATGCTCGGCTTCGGGGTGGGCGTCGGCGCCTACGTCGACGGCGGCGTGGGGGGAGTGTCCTATCTCGACTACGTCGTGCCCGGGCTGATCGCGTCGACCGCGTTGCAGGTCGGCGTCGGCGAGGCGACCTGGCCGGTGCTCGGCAACTTCGAGTGGCACAAGATCTATTTCGGCCAGGCGGCGGCGCCGCTGCGGGTGGGCGACGTTCTCGGCGGCCACCTCGCGTTCGTGGTCTTTCGCGCGCTGCTCTCGTCGGCGGCCTTCCTGCTGGTCTCGGCGCTCTTCGGCGCCCTCCATTCGCCCTGGGCCCTGGCCACGCTGCCGATCGTGCTGCTGCTCGGCTGCGCGGTCGCGGCGCCGACGTTCGCCTACAGCGCGAGCATCTCCTCCGACAGCTACCTGGCCTTGCTCTTCCGGTTCGCGGTGCTGCCGATGTCGCTGTTCGCCGGCGTCTTCTTCCCGGTCGAGACGATGCCGGCGGTCCTGCGCTGGATCGCCTACCTGACCCCGCTCTGGCACGCCGTCGACCTCTGCCGGGCAGCCACGTTGGGTGTCGCGCCCGCGTGGTCGGCGGCCGGGCACGTCGCCTATCTCGCGTTGTGGGCGGGCGGCGGTTGGTGGCTCGCGCACGCACGGTTCCGCAAGCGGCTGGTCTTCTGAGGCCCGCAGACGAGGAGTGATCGTGGTAGCGCTGGTCCTGCCCCGGCTGGTCGGCTTCGAGGGCCCGGTACGCCGGTCGGCGGCGGTCGCCGGCCGCAACGCTGACGCGCTGCGCTCGGCGTACTGGCTGGTGATGATCTCCGGGTTCGCCGAGCCCGTCATCTACCTGCTGTCGATCGGCATCGGCGTGGGGAGCCTGGTCGGCGACCTGACGTTGCCGAGCGGCGCGGTCGTCGACTACGCGGCGTTCGTCGCGCCGGCCATGCTCGCGTCCGCGGCGATGACCGGTGCGCTCGCCGAGACCACCTTCAACTTCTTCGGGAAGATGAAATACATGCGGCTGTACGAGGGGATGCTGGCCACCCCCGTGCGGCCCTTCGAGATCGCGCTCGGCGAGCTGGCCTGGGCGATGGTCCGCGGCTCGCTCTACTCGGCCGCGTTCCTCGTGGTGATGGTCGCGCTCGACCTCACGTCGGCCGGCCGGGCGCTGCTGGCGTTCCCGGCCGCGGTGCTGATCGGCTTCGCGTTCGGCGCGCTCGGCATGTCCCTCGCGACGTTCATGCGCAGCTGGCAGGACTTCGACCTGATGGCATCCGTCCAGTTCGCCCTGTTCCTGTTCTCGGGCACGTTCGTGCCGGCGGAGAGCTACCACCCGGCGTTGCGGTGGCTGGTCGAGGTCACGCCGCTGTACCGCGCGGTCGACCTGATCCGGGGCATATCGATCGGCACCGACGAAGTCCTAGGCGGATTGATCGACGTCGGTTATCTTCTGCTCGTCACCGTGGTCGGCCTCGTGATCGCCGGCCGGCGCATGACGACGCTCCTATGTAAGTAGCGCATCACCGCACGTCAGCGCGTTTTGGCCGGACGAAACCGGCATCTCCGTCGCACTGCCGCGAAGATTCATTGCCTGTGCCGACAGCTTTTGTTGCTCCCAGCAAAAGTTATCTCCAAGAGATCCGAAGCTCTTTACACCCACAGCGGAAGCTCATACTGTGTCGTGCACAACACCCGGACGTTGCGCCGGTGTGAACGGGTCGACCTAAGGATGGGTGCCGTGCGGGCTGTTGAGCCACTGCACCTGCGGCTGCTCCGGCTGCTGCGCGACAACGGCGCGGTCTCCCGCGCCGAGCTCGCCGACCGGCTGGAGATGCCGCGGCCACGGCTGCTCGCCGAGCTCGAACGCCTTGTCTCACTGGGCTACGTCGCCGAGGCCGGGCTCGCCGCCTCCCGCGGCGGCCGCCGTTCCACCCTTGTGGAGCTCAGCCCCAAGCTCCGCTTCGCGGCCGTCGACCTGGGCGCCAGCTCGATCGACGTCGAGGTGGTCAACGGGCGGCTGGAGCAGGTCGCGGCGTACGCGGAGCCCGCCGACATCCGCAGCGGCCCCAAGGGCATCCTGCTGCGGGTCAACGAGCTGCTGCACAAGGCCAAGGTGGACGGTGCCTACGAGCGCCTCGACGCCGTCGGCATCGGCGTCCCGGGCCCGGTCAGCTTCCGCGACGGCGTGCCGGTGTCACCGCCGATCATGCCGGGCTGGGACCGTTTCCCGGTCCGTGAGCTGCTCACCCGCGAGCACGGCTGCCCGGCGGTGGTCGACAACGACGTGAACATCATGGCGATCGGCGAGCGTCACGGCGGTGTCGCGCACTCGGTCGACGACTTCCTCTTCGTGAAGATCGGCACCGGCATCGGCTGCGGCATCTACCTCGGCGGCGAGGTCTATCGCGGCACCGACGGCTGCGCCGGCGACATCGGCCACATCCAGGTCGACTCGCACGGTCCGATGTGCTCCTGCGGCAACGTCGGGTGTCTCGAGGCCCTGTTCAGCGGCGCCGCGATCGCCAAGGATGCGACTGCCGCGGCCCGCGCGGGCGGCTCGCCGGCGCTGGCGGAGCGCCTGGCCGCCAACGGCGTGGTCACCGCGGTCGACGTCGCCGAAGGCGCCATCGAGGGCGACGTGGTCTGCATCCGCCTGATCCGCGACGGCGGCCGCCGCGTCGGCGGCGTGCTCGCCGGCCTGGTCAGCTTCGCCAACCCCTCGATGATCGTGATCGGCGGCGGCCTGGCCCAACTCGGCCACATCCTGCTGGCCGAGATCCGCAGCGTCGTCTACCGACGCTCCCTCCCGTTGGTCGGCATCCGCGACACCGTCGAGCAGGCCCGGATCCCCCTGATCGGATCGGTC
>NZ_JBFAIU010000126.1:0-19633 GCF_040654855.1 Asanoa sp. NPDC050611 | reverse complement strand
CGGAGTCCTGGGCGACGGCCGCGGACGACGGGTGGCGGGCAGCCGCCGGCGGGCGGGTAGGCACCGCCGCCCGAGGTGGGCGGTGGGTAGCCCCCGCCTCCCGAGGTGGGCTGGTATGGGGGCGGCGGGTAGTTAGGGTCGGAAGGACCCTCGCCGGGTGGCCGGGGTGGCTCAGTCATGCCCGACACGGTAGGGGTATCGATCAACGCGCGCCAGATGCGAGTTGTGACTCCTTCTGGACAGCTTGGCGACCGCGAACAGCGATCATCGCTAGGTGGACCGGTGCGTCGTAGACTGGCACTCGCTACAGTCGAGTGCCAGAAGGCTGGAGGGGGTGACGAATGGCTCTCGATGACCGCAAGCTCGACGTGCTGCGGGCGATCGTCGAGGACTACGTCGCCACCCAGGAACCGGTCGGCAGCAAGTCCCTCGTCGAGCGTCACCAGCTGGGCGTTTCCCCCGCCACGGTGCGCAACGACATGGCCGTCCTCGAGGAGGAGGGCTACATCCGGCAGCCGCACACCAGCGCCGGCCGGGTGCCCACCGACCGGGGTTACCGGCTGTTCGTCGACCGGCTGTCGACGGTCAAGCCACTGAGCCCGGCCGAGCGGCGCGCGATCGAGCGGTTCCTGGTCGGCGCGGTCGACCTCGACGACGTCGTGCACCGCACGGTCCGCCTGCTGGCGCAGCTCACCCGCCAGGTCGCCGTCGTGCAATATCCGAGCCTGGCCCGGTCGACGGTCCGCCACCTGGAGCTGGTGCCCATCTCCACCACCCGGCTGATGGTCGTCATGATCGCCAACACGGGCCGGGTCGAGCAGCGGGTGGTCGACCTGCCCGCCCCGATCGACGAGGCCCAGGTCACGACGCTGCGCCGGTTGACCAACGAGAAGCTCTGCGGCAGCAAGCTCGCCGACACGCCCCCACTGGTGCAGGCGCTGGTCGACGAGTCCGCACCGGAGCTGAGCGCGGCCACGGTCGCGCTCTCCACGGTGCTGCTGGAGACGCTCGTCGAGCGGCACGAGGAGCGGGTCGCGCTGGCCGGCACGGCCAACCTGACCCGCGGCGGGCTGCTCGACTTCCAGGGCTCGCTGCGCCCGATCCTCGAGGCGCTGGAGGAAGAGGTCATCCTGCTCAAGCTGATCGGCGAGGTGGAGCCGATCACCCGGGTCCGGATCGGCGACGAGAACGAGATCGACAACCTCCGGTCGACGTCGATCGTGAGCACCGGCTACGGCCCGGGTGTCACCATCGTCGGTGGGCTCGGTGTGCTCGGGCCCACCCGGATGGACTACCCCGGCACCATCGCGACCGTGCGCGCCGTGGCACGCTACGTAGGCGAGATGCTGGCGCAGAACTGAACCACCACCCCCAGACCTGATCACCGGCGGCCGGCACAAGCGAGACGACATGAGGACTCAGAACACAGTGGCCAGGGATTACTACGGGATTCTCGGGATCGCCCGAGACGCCAGCGACGACGACATCAAGCGCGCGTACCGGAAGCTGGCGCGTCAGTACCACCCCGACGTCAACCCCGATCCCGCGGCCGCCGAGAAGTTCAAGGAGATCAACGCGGCCTACGAGGTCCTCTCCGACGACCAGAAGCGGCAGATCGTCGACCTCGGCGGCGACCCGCTCGCCCCGGGCGGCGGCGGGCCGGGCGGCGGCCCCGGCGCGGGCCCGTTCGTCGGTTTCCAGGACATCATGGACGCGTTCTTCGGTGCGGCCGGCGGCGGCGCGCGTGGCCCGCGCCCGCGCACCCGGCCCGGCGCCGACGCGATCCTGCGGCTCGAGCTCGACCTGCTGGAGACCGCGTTCGGCGTCGAGGCGCCGATCACGGTCGACACCGCCGTGCTCTGCACCACCTGCTCCGGCGCCGGCACGGCGGCGGGCACCCACCTGGCCACCTGCGAGACGTGTGGCGGCCGCGGCGAGGTCCAGTCGGTCCAGCGCACGTTCCTGGGCCAGGTCGTCTCGTCCCGCCCGTGCACGGTCTGCCAGGGCTACGGCACGGTCATCCCGCACCCGTGCCCGACCTGCGCCGGCGACGGCCGCGTGCGCACCCGGCGCTCGCTGACCGTGAAGATCCCGGCCGGCGTCGAGGACGGCATGCGGATCCGGCTCGCCCAGCAGGGCGAGGTCGGCCCCGGCGGCGGCACGGCCGGCGACCTCTACGTCGAGATCCACGAGCGGCCGCACGACGTCTACTCCCGCAAGGGCGACGACCTGCACTGCCGCGTCACCGTGCCGATGACGGCGGCGGCGCTCGGCACCCGGCTGACCATCAAGACGCTCGACAGCGAGGAGACGGTCGACGTCAAGCCGGGCACCCAGCCCAACTCGACGCTGCGGCTGCGCGCGCGGGGCGTGCCGCACCTGCGCGGCGCCGGCCGCGGCGACCTCTACGTGCACCTCGACGTGCGCACCCCGACCAAGCTGACCGCCGACCAGGAGCGGGTGCTGCGCGAGTTCTCCCGGTCCCGGGGCGAAGAGGTGGCCGAGCTGACCAAGCAGGGCGGCTTCTTCTCGCGGGTACGCGACGCGTTCAACGGCCATTGAGTCGACCCCTGTTCCTCGTCGACGGGCTGCCCTCCGGCGCGGAGTTCGTGCTCGACGGGCCGGAAGGCCGGCACGCCGCGACCGTGCAACGTCTCGGTGTCGGTGAGGAGCTCCTGCTCGCCGACGGCCGTGGGGGCACGGCCGAGGCGGTCGTCACGGCCGCCGGCAAGGGCTCGCTGACCCTGGCGATCACCTCGCGGGGGTACGAGCCCGCGCCCGACCCCCGGCTCGTCGTCGTGCAGGGCATCGCCAAGGGCGACCGGGGCGAGCTGGCCGTGCAGGCGATGACCGAGGTCGGCGTCGACGAGATCGTGCCGTGGGCGGCCGCCCGCTCGGTGGCCCGCTGGCGGGCCGAGCGCGGCGACAAGGCGCGCGAGCGCTGGGTGGCCACGGCCCGGGAGGCGGCCAAGCAGTCCCGGCGCTCCTGGTGCCCGACGGTCGCCGGTGACCCCGACGAGTCGACCCGCCGGGTGGCCGCCCGGCTCGGCGCGGCCGCCGCGGCGTTCGTGCTGCACGAGGAGGCGTCCGCCGCCCTGGCCACCGCGCCGCTGCCGGAGAAGGGCGACGTGGTCCTGGTGGTCGGTCCCGAAGGCGGCATCGCGCCGGACGAGGTCGCCGCGTTCGCGGCCGCCGGCGCGACGACGGTGCGACTGGGCCCGACGGTGCTGCGCACGTCGACGGCGGGAGTCGCGGCACTGGCGGTGCTGAGCGCCCGGCTCGGCCGCTGGAACCCTTAGCCGGCACAGGAAACACACAGGTCGGCCGGCAAACTCCATCGAACATGGTCGACGGCCGGCACCCACGGGGGAAGGCGCCGGCCGTCCCATATACGAGACCACATCACCCGGTCTTCAGCAAGTCCGCCCTCCCCGTTCGAGCGAACGTCGAACATTCGCCATTTGCCGACCAGGGCAAGATCGTCCTTTGGTCACACATCGACCGTGGCAGTCAGTTTCGGATCGTTGACCGCGGCCGACGCCTCGACCCGGTAGGTGCCCGGCACGGTCCGCCACGCGCCGTCGACCCAGACCTGGAAGGTCCGCTCCGGCAAGGGGACCCGGACGGTCACGGCCTCGCCCGGTGCCGCGGTGACGTTGACGAACCCGGCCAGCCAGCGCGCCGGTCGCACCGGGCCGTCGCCGGTGGTCGCGCCGACGTACACCTGCACGACCTCGCGGCCGGCCCGTGCGCCGGTGTTCCGGACCGTGACCACGGCCGCGCCGGACTCGACGGTGAGCGACTCGTACGCCCAGGTCGTGTAGCCCAGCCCGTGGCCGAACGGGAAGAGCGGTTCGGCGGTCCAGCCCCGGTAGCCGATCAGCACGTCCTCGTCGTACGTCAGCGTGCCGTCGGTCGGCGTGGTGGACAGCACCGGCAGGTCCGCCGTCGCCCGCGGCCAGGTGGTCGGCAGCCGGCCGCCCGGCTCGGCGGCCCCGAGCAGCACGTCGGCCAGCGCCGCACCGGCCTCCTGACCCGGGAACCAGGTCAGCAGCACCGCCGCGACGTCGTCGACCCACGGCATCAGCACCGGCGAACCGGCGTTGACCACGACCACGGTGCGCGGGTTGGCCGCCGCGACCCGGGCGACCAGCTCGTCCTGCCGGCCCGGCAGGTCCAGCGACGTGCGGTCGAAGCCCTCGGACTCGACCTCCTCGGTGGTGCCGACGACCACGACGGCGACGTCGGCCTCCGCCGCGACCCGGGCCGCCTCGTCGAGCAGCGTCTCGTCGTCGGCGACGGGGCGGCCGTGGCCGAGGGTCAGCGTCACGAACCCGTGCCGGCCCGGGTAGATCTGGTGCGACAGCACGACGTCGACCGGCTTGCCGGCGACCGCCTCGACCGGGACGCGGTTCTCGACCGGCGTGAGGAACGCGGTGGTCACCGGGTCGTCGCCGGGCGCGTAGACCTGCTCCTCGAACACCGTCTCGCCGCCGACCCGCAGCACCAGGTTGCCGAAGCCGTTGGCGGCCAGCAGGTGGGTGCCGGTGACCGACGGCGTGAACGTCGCGGAGATCTCGACGGTCGCGGCGGAGGCGGGGTCGACGCCGGCGGGCAGGTCGCCCATCCAGCGCACGTCGGCGGCGTCGATCGTCGACTCGTAGAGCGCCTCGCCGGCGGCGTCGCGCAGCGTCGTGGTGATCGGCGTCCACTCCAGTCCGGTGGCCGCGGCCAGCTCCGGGCGCGGGTCGGCGCCGACGGCGTAGACCACCTCGGTGCCGGGCAGCGCGGCGGTCAGGCCGGCCAGCGGCGACACGATGTGCCGGGGCAGCACCCGGGCCGAGCCGCCGCCCAGGATCCGGGCGTCGTCGGCCAGCGCACCGAACACCGCGACCTTGCGCAGCGCGCCGGCGTCGAGGGGGAGCACGCCGCCCTCGTTGCGGGCGAGCACGAACGAGCGGCTCGCGATCTCCCGCGCCGCGGCATCGACGTCGAGCTCGGTGGTCGCGGCCGAGGCCGGCACCACCGGCGGCACCCGGTCCCACGCGCCGACGCGGCCGGCGAGCAGCAGGATGCGGCGGACCTTGTCGTCGATCTGCTCCTCGGACACGTCACCGGCGCGGACGGCGGCGACCAGCTTGTCGCCCCACGGCGCGGCGAACGCCGGCATCGCGACGTCGAGGCCGCCGGTCGCGGCGGGCACGGTGGTGCGGGCGGCGGTCCAGTCGGACACGACCGCGCCGTCGAACTGCCACTCGCCCTTGAGCAGGCCGTTGATCAGCTCGTCGTGCTCGGTCATCGTCGAGCCGTTGACGCCGTTGTACGCGGCCATCAGGCTCCACACGCCGGCGGCCACGATCCGCTCGAACGGCACGAGGTAGAGCTCGCGCAGCGCACGCTGCGACACCCGGACGTCGACGGTGAACCGCTCGGTCTCGGAGTCGTTGGCGACGTAGTGCTTGACCTGCGCGCCGACGCCCTGCGACTGGAGGCCGGCCACGTATCCGAGACCGATCTCGGCGGTCAGCAGCGGGTCCTCGGAGTAGCACTCGAAGTGCCGGCCGGCCAGCGGGCTGCGGTGCAGGTTGACGGTCGGCGCGAGCAGGATGTGGATGCCCCGGGACCGGCACTCCTGCCCGAGCACCCGGCCGGCCAGGCGGGACACCTCCGGGTCCCAGGTCGCGGCGAGCGCCGTCGGGCTGGGCAATGCCACCGACGGGTTGTCGGGCGCCCACACCACGCCGCGGACGCCGATCGGGCCGTCCGACATGGTGAGGCTGGCCAGCCCGATCTCAGGGATCGCCGGCAGCCGCCAGTAGTCCTGACCTGTGAGAAGTCGGACTTTGGTCTCGAGGTCGAGGGTCGCGAGAGCGCTCTCTATCGCGGCCCGATGTCCTGTCTGCTCCACGCGGGTCATCATGCCTTATCCGGTCGTCACTACGATCCCCTCGTGAACGACTGCCTGATCTGCCGGATCGTGGCCGGGGAGCTGCCGGCGACCGTGGTCCGCGAGACCGACACCACGCTGGCCTTCCGCGACATCAACCCGAAGGCCGAGGTGCACGTGCTCGTCGTGACGAAGGCGCACTACGCCGACATCGCCACCCTCGCGACGGACGACCAGGAGCTGGCCGGCGACCTGATGGCGACCGTGGCGGTGGTCGCCGAGACCGAGGGGCTGCTGGCCGACGGCTTCCGGACCATCTTCAACACCGGCGTGTACGGCGGCCAGGAACTCGACCACGTCCACGCGCACGTGCTGGGCGGCGAGCCGCTCGGCCCGATGGTCTGCAAGTGAAGGCGCTCGACCGGCTGGTCCGGGAGACCCAGGCCCAGGCCCGCATCCCGGCGCTGTCCGCCGCCGTGCACCGGGCCGACCGTCCGTTGTGGAGCCTCGCGGTCGGTGCCGAGCCCGCGGCCGCGTTCCGGATCGGCTCTGTCACCAAGACCTTCACCGCGGTGCTGGTCATGCGCGCCCGCGACGCGGGCCTGCTCGACCTCGACGACCCGATCGGCCGGCACCTCGAGGTGCCCGCGCACGGCGAGCTGACGATCCGCCGGCTGCTCTCGCACACCAGCGGCATCCAGCGCGAGCCGTACGGGGACGTCTGGGACACCCTGGTCGCGCCCGACGCGCCCACGCTCGTCGCCGACCTGGAGCGCGCGGAGCGGGTGCTGCCGCCGGCCCGCCGCTACCACTACTCGAACCTGGGCGTCGCCCTGCTCGGCCTGGCCGTCGCCCGGCTGCGCGGTGGCACCTGGGGCGAGGTGCTCGCCGACGAGGTGCTCGGGCCGCTGGGCCTGACCGACACCTCGGTCGCCCGGCCGGCCTCCGCCACCACGGGCTACCTGGTCGACGTCTACTCCGACGCCGCCCGGGCCGAGCCGCCGATGGACTTCGGCGCGGTCGGCCCGGCCGCGCAGCTCTGGAGCACGGCCGCCGACATGGCCAAGTGGGGAGCGTTCCTCGCCGACCCCGCGGCCGTCGACCCGGCCGGCGCGGTCCTGGCGCCCGCCACGCTCGAGGAGATGCGCTGGCCGGTCACGACCACCGACCAGGGGCTCTGGGCGGTCGGCTTCGGCCTCGGGCTGATCCTGGTGCCGCGCGGCGAGCGGGTTGTGCACGTCGGCCACGACGGGGCGATGCCCGGCTTCTTGGCCGGCGTCTACGGGCGGCCGCGGGCGCTGACCGGCCAGCCCGGCCCGGCCGGTTTCGGTGCCGCGGTGCTCGGCGCCTCCGGCACGGCGCTGGAGACCGTGGAGCTGCCGCACAAGCTGCTGGCCGCGGCCGTCGAGAACGACCCGGCGGAGATCGAGCCGTGGACGCCGGGCGAGCCGGCGCCGGAGGCCTACCGGTCGGTGCTCGGGCGCTGGTGGAGCGAGGGCTTCGAGCACGTGTTCAGCTGGCACGACGGGGCGCTGCGGTCCCGGAACGCGTTGTCGCCGGCCGGCGTCCCACCGGCGGTGTTCCGTCCATCAGCCGACAATCCGGACATTCTTCGCACCGTATCCGGTCGTGAGGTTGGCGAGTTGCTCCGGTTGACGCGTGATGCCGACGGGCGGGTCGTGCGCATGCACTGGGCCACCTATCGGTTCACCCGGGATCAGCAGACGTTCGAGGGGCACTCCTTCACGGCCTGAAATGGGCGCGGTGCCTCGGACGTTCAACCGATACGATTGACTCCTACGTCCGCACGAGATGAGAGCAGGTGGCGCAGGGCCCGCGGGTCCGACTTATGACCGGCACTCCACCCCCCGGCCAGCCCCGGGTGCAGACCAAGATCACGGTGCCCGATCCGCAGATCATGGTCAACCTCCTCGGCGCGGGAGACGAGATCCTGCGACTCGTCGAACGCTCGGTAGCCAGCGACGTCCACGTGCGCGGCAACGAGATCACCATCACCGGTGCCCCTGCGGAGAACGCGCAGGCCGAGCGCCTGTTCACCGAGCTTCTCGAGCTCATCCAGAAGGGCGAGACGCTGACCACCGACGCGGTCCGCCGCACGGTCGGGATGCTCGAGCAGGGCACGGTCGAGCGCCCCGCGGAGGTGCTCACCCTCAACATCCTCTCCCGCCGCGGGCGCACCATCCGCCCCAAGACGCTGGGCCAGAAGCGCTACGTCGACGCGATCGACGAGAACACCGTCGTCTTCGGCATCGGCCCCGCCGGCACCGGCAAGACCTACCTGGCCATGGCCAAGGCCGTCCAGGCCCTGCAGGCCAAGCAGGTCAACCGGATCATCCTGACGCGGCCCGCGGTCGAGGCCGGTGAGCGGCTCGGCTTCCTGCCCGGCACGCTCTACGAGAAGATCGACCCCTACCTGCGCCCGCTCTACGACGCGCTGCACGACATGCTCGACCCCGAGTCGATCCCGAAGCTGATGGCGGCGGGCACGATCGAGGTCGCGCCGCTGGCCTACATGCGCGGCCGCACGCTCAACGACGCGTTCATCATCCTCGACGAGGCCCAGAACACGACGCCCGAGCAGATGAAGATGTTCCTGACCCGGCTCGGGTTCGGTTCGAAGGTCGTCGTCACCGGCGACATCACCCAGGTCGACCTGCCCGGCGGCTCGACCAGCGGGCTGCGCCTGGTGCGCGAGATCCTCGACGGGCTCGACGACATCCACTTCGCGACGCTGAGCAGCAGCGACGTGGTGCGGCACCGGCTCGTCGGCGAGATCGTCGACGCCTACGGCAAGTGGGACGCCGAGCGCGAGGCCCGGCAGGCCCAGGGCGTGCACGCGGTGCCCGGCCGGGGCGCGGCGGCCCAGCGCACCAGCCGGCGCCGATAGAGCTTTTTCCGAAAGAGGCAGTGTTGTCCATCGAGATCGCCAACGAGTCCGGCGTCGCCGTCGACACCGACGAGGTGCTCGCCGTCGCCCGCCACGCCCTCGACGAGATGGGTGTCAACCCGCTCGCCGAGCTGTCCGTGCTGCTCGTCGACGTCGACTACATGACCGAGCTCAACCACCGCTGGATGGGCGGTGACGGCCCCACCGACGTGCTCGCCTTCCCCATGGACGAGGGCAGCGTCGACCACGGCCCGGGCGAGGTGACCGGCTCCGAGCCGGCCCTGCTCGGCGACATCGTGCTGTGCCCCGAGGTGGCCGCCAAGCAGGCGGTGACCGCCGGCCACTCGGCCGCCGACGAGCTGCACCTGCTCACCGTGCACGGGGTCCTCCACCTGCTGGGCTACGACCACGCGGAGCCGGAGGAGGAGCGGGAGATGTTCGAGCTGCAGTCGCGGCTCCTGACCGGCTGGCGGGCGGCGCGGGCACGGTGATCCACTTAGCCGCCGACGCCGCCGCGGTCCAGCCGGGACTGCCCGACATCCAGCTCCTGTTGGTCGCCGCGGGCCTCGTCGTCCTCGGCGGGTTCTTCGCGATGACCGACGCCGCGCTCGGCGCCGTGTCACCGGCCCGGGCCGGCGAACTGGCCCGGGAGGGTGTGCGGGGCGCCCGTACGCTGCAGATCGTCGCCTCTGACGCGGTCCGGCACATCAACCTGCTGCTGCTCCTGCGGCTGATCTGCGAGCTGACCGCGACCACGCTGGTCGCCCTGGTCGCGGTGGATACCTGGAACATCGGCTGGCGGGCGGCGCTGGTCACCGCCGGCGCGATGACGGTGGTCAGCTTCGTCGTCGTCGGCGTCGCGCCACGGACGATAGGCCGGCAGAACGCGTACGCGGTCGGCCGCGCCACCGCGCCGCTGGTGCGCTGGCTGGGCCGGGCGCTCAACCCGCTCGCCTCGTTGCTGATCCTGATCGGCAACGCGGTGACACCGGGGCGCGGCTTCCGCGAGGGCCCGTTCGCCACCCAGGTCGAGCTGCGGGAGCTGGTCGACCTCGCCGAGCAGCGCGGCGTCGTGGAGAGCGGCGAACGCCAGATGATCCACTCGGTGTTCGAGCTCGGCGACACGATCGCCCGCGAGGTGATGGTGCCGCGCACCGACATGGTGTGGATCGAGGGCGGCAAGACGCTGCGCCAGGCGCTGGCGCTGTTCCTGCGCTCCGGCTTCTCCCGGATCCCGGTGATCGGCGAGAACGTCGACGACGTGCTCGGCATCCTCTACCTCAAGGACGTCATACGGCGCAACGAGGGCGGTCTCGACGGCGACGAGGACGTACCGGTCGCCGAGGTGATGCGCGACGCCACGTTCGTGCCCGAGTCCAAGCCCGTCGACGACCTGCTCTCCGAGATGCAGGCCGCGCGTACCCACCTGGTCGTCGTCGTCGACGAGTACGGCGGCACCGCCGGCCTCGTCACGATCGAGGACATCCTCGAGGAGATCGTCGGCGAGATCACCGACGAGTACGACAACGAGCGCCCGCCGATCGAGCACCTCGCGGACGGCGCCGTCCGGGTGGCGGCGCGGGTGCCGGTCGAGGACCTCAGCGAGCTGTTCGACGTCGACCTGCCCACCGACGAGGTCGAGACCGTCGGCGGCCTGCTGGCCCAGGCGCTCGGCCGGGTGCCGATCCCGGGCGCCGAGGCCACCGTCGACGGCCTGCACATGGTCGCCGAGGGCGTGGTCGGTCGGCGCAACCGGATCGACACGGTGCTGGTCCGCCGGGCCTCCCACGACGACAACGACAACGAAGACAGTGACGAGAGGCAACCCGCGGATGTTTGAGTCGCCCCAGCTCGGGCCGCCCGCCCAGCTCGACGCGGAGGACACCAAGCTGGTGACCCTGGCGCGCGGTGCCCGGGCCCGGGCCGCCGCCGTCGAGGGCGCCGCGGTGCGCGACCAGGACGGCCGCACGTACGCCGCGGCGACCGTGGCGCTGCCCTCGCTGAGCATGACCGCGCTGCAGCTCGCCGTCGCCTCGGCGGCCGCCGCCGGCGCCACCAAGATCGAAGCGGCCGCGGTGGTCACCGAGGCCAGCACCCTGGACGGCTCCGGCCACGCCGTGGTCCGCGACCTCTCCGCCGACGCACCGATCCACGTGGCCGCGCCGGACGGCACGGTGCTCGGCACGGTCAGCGCATGAGCGCCACCTACAGGGCCGGCTTCGCCTGTTTCGTCGGGCGCCCCAACGCCGGCAAGTCCACGCTGACCAACGCGATCGTCGGACAGAAGATCGCCATCACGTCGAGCAAGCCGCAGACCACCCGGCACGTGATCCGGGCGGTGCTGCACCGCCCCGAGTCCCAGCTCGTCCTGGTCGACACCCCCGGCCTGCACCGCCCGCGGACCCTGCTCGGCGAGCGCCTCAACGACCTGGTCCGGACCACCTGGAGCGAGGTCGACGTGATCGGCCTGTGCATCCCGGCCAACGAGCCGGTGGGCCGCGGTGACCGGTTCATCACGGGCGAGCTGGGCGAGCTGAAGGCCACCGTGCTGGCCGTCGTCACGAAGACCGACCTGGTCGACAAGGCCACGCTGGCGCGTCAGCTCGCGGCGGTCGGTGAGCTGGCCGACTTCGCCGCGGTGGTCCCGGTCAGCGCGCAGACCGGCGAGCAGGTCGACACGCTGGTCGACGTGATGACCGGCTTCCTCCCGGAGTCGCCGCGGCTCTACCCGGACGACATGGTCACCGACGAGCCGGAGCAGGTGCTGATCGCCGAGCTGGTCCGCGAGGCGGCCCTGGAAGGCGTCCGCGACGAGCTGCCGCACTCGATCGCCGTCGTGGTCGAGGAGATGTTCGACGAGGGTGACGTCACCAAGATCTATGCGGACGTCTACGTCGAGCGCCAGAGCCAGAAAGCTATCGTGATCGGGGCGCGGGCGAGCCGGCTCAAGGAGATCGGCACCCGCTCGCGCCAGGAGATCGAGGCACTCCTGGGCCGCCGGGTCTACCTGGACCTGCACGTACGTGTGGCCAAGGAGTGGCAGCGCGATCCCCGGCAGCTGCGGAAGCTGGGGTTCTGAGCCGGGAGGTGCGATGCGGCGGGTGCTGATCACCGGAGGCGCCGGCCGGATCGGGAGCCTGCTCACGCAGCGTCTCGCCGATGAATACTCGGTGCGTTCGTTCGACGTCGTGCCGCAGGAGGCGGTGGACGGTGTCGAGACCGTCCGTGGCGTGATCGGCGACCTCGACGCGATGGTGGCGGCCTGCGCCGACGTCGACGCGGTCATCCACCTCGCCGGCATACCGAGCGAGTCCGTCTGGGAAGACCTGGTGCGGGTCAACATCGACGGGACGCGCACCGTGCTGGAGGCCGCCCGGCTGGCGGGCGTACCCAAGGTGATCCTGGCCTCGTCGATCCACGCGGCCGGCTTCCGCACACCGACCGCGACCCCGCTCCCGGCGTCGTCCGCGCCGCGACCCGACACCTTCTACGGCTGGACCAAGGGCGCGATCGAGTCGCTCGGCGGGCTCTACAGCGACCGCTTCGGCCTGACCGTGTTCGCCGTGCGGATCGGTGCGTTCCAGGAGACACCGTGGTCCGAAGTGGACGTGCCCATCTGGCTGTCGCCCGACGACTGCGTACGCCTCTTCCGTGCGCTGGTCGACACCCCGGTGACCGGTTTCCGCGTCATCTGGGGCGTGAGCGCGAACGCCGAAGGCTGGCTCGAGCTCGACGGCGAGGTCGGCTACGCACCGGCCGACGACTCCGCCACCGTCGCCCACCTGGCCGCGCCCAGCGACGCGGAAGCGCACGCCCACCTCGGCGGGGTGTTCTGCGCGGTGCCGCTGGGCAGGCCGCTCTGGTGATGTGGGATTGCTCACCGGCGGCTGAGGTTTGACGGTGAAAGATCCCGGGGTACGGCTTGGCCCGATGCGAAACCGTTACATAGACCTCCTGCGCGGGGTGGCCATCGCGCGCGTCGTCGTCTACCACACGTCAGGGTGGACGCTGCTGTCCTTCCTGCCCGCGATGTCCGTGATGTTCGCACTCGGCGGTTCGTTGATGGCGTCCTCATTGGACCGCTCCGGCGTCCGTGCGGTCGGTCGCCGGCTGCGCCGCCTGCTGCCGTCGCTGTGGCTGCTGTCCGCGGTCTTCGTGCCGGCGATGTGGCTGACCGGGCTCGACGCGCACTGGAGGCTGCTGCTCTGGGTGGTGCCGCTGGCCGACCCGCCGGCCAACCACTGGGGCGCGCTCGCGCTGAGCACGATCTGGTACCTGCGCGACTACCTCTGGTTCGTGCTCGTCTCCCCGCTCGCGCTGTGGCTGTTCCGCCGCGCGCCCGTGCCGATGCTGATCGCGCCGTACCTCCTGCTGGTGGTCTTCGAGCTCGGCCTGCTCGCCGGACCGCCGACGCTGCGCGACTTCGGCCTCTACTTCGGCGCCTGGATGCTCGGCTTCGCCCACCATGACGGCCTGCTGCGCCGCTGGTCACGGACGGTGCTCGCGGTCGCCGCCGCGGTCTTCTGCGCCACCGGCCTGGCCTGGATCCTGACGCACCCCGGTTTCCGCGGGTACGACCTCAACGACATCCCGCTCGGCAACGCGCTGTGGTCGGCCGGCCTCATCCTGGTGGCGCTCGGCTTCATGCCCACGCGCGCCGACTGGATCACCCGGTTCGGCTGGTTCGACCGCGTGGTCACCGTGCTCAACTCGCGGGCGCTGACCATCTACCTGTGGCACATGCCGGTCGTGATCCTGGTCGCCTGGGTCGCGTCGCCGCTGGGCTACGAGGGCCTGCAGGTCGATCGGGTGGCGGTCCGGCTGGTCTTCGTCGTGCTGCTCGTGACGGCCGCGGTCGCGGCCTTCGGCTGGGTCGAGGACCTGGCCGCGCGGCGCAGCCCGGTGCTGTTGCCCGGGGCCCGCCGCCGGCCGCCGCTGCCGATCCCGGTCTCGCCGGCGCCCGCCCCTCGCGAACCGGTCGAGCGCCCCACGCTGCTCTGGCGCTGGGACCGCGCGGGCGCACCGGCCCGGTTCGAGGAGCGCCGCCACCACGCCGTGGTCTCGCGCTGGACCAACGGCGCACCCGGTCCGCGGATCTGAAGATTGCCGGCTAGCCGGGATGCGGTCCGTCGCCGGCCGGGGTCATCGTGGTCGGGTGAGGTGCCTCATCGTCGACGACAGCGAGCGGTTCGTCCGGTCGGCCCGGCGGCTGCTCGAGCGCGAGGGCGCGACGGTGGTCGCGACCGCGGCGACCGGTGCCGACGCGCTGGCCGCGGCCGCCGCGACCGCGGTCGACGTCTCGCTGGTCGACGTGCAGCTGGGCGGGGAGAGCGGCGCCGGCGTCGCGGACGCGCTGGCCAGCCGCGGGCTCGGTGGGACGATCCTGCTCATCTCGACGCTGGGCGCCGACGACGTCGCGGACCTGGTGGCGGGCTCGGCCGCGGTCGGTTTCGTGGCCAAGTCCGACTTGTCGGTCGCGGCGATTCAGCGCGCCTCGAGATAGCGGACGACGGCCAGCACCCGGCGGTGGTCGCCCTCGGTCTCGGGCAGCTCGAGCTTCGTCAGGATGCTGCGCACGTGCTTCTCGACCGTGCCCTCGGCCAGCCAGAGCTGCTGCGCGATGCCGGCGTTGGACCGGCCCTCGGCCATCAGCGCCAGCACCTCCCGCTCGCGCGGGCTCAGCGGCGCCAGCGGGTCGACCCGGCGGCGGGCGTTGACCAGCTCGCGGACGAGGTCGGGGTCGACGACGGAGCCGCCCGCCGCCACCCGCTGGACGGCCTCGACGAAGCTCGCCACGTCGGTCACCCGGTTCTTCAGCAGGTAGCCGACGCCGCCCTCCGCGCTGAGCAGCTGCAGCGCGTGCTCGACGGCCACGTGCGCCGAGAGCACCAGGACGCCCGTGCCCGGGTGCCGCGCCCGGATGGTCTCGGCCGCGGTCAGCCCGGCGGTGCGGTCGGGCGGCATGCGGACGTCGAGGATCGCGATGTCGGGCGCCGTCTCCGCGACCAGCGCGACCGCGGTGTCGGCGTCGCCGGCCCGGCCGGCCACCTCGATGCCGGCCTGCGTGAGCAGCCCGGCCAGCCCTTCCCGGAGCAGCACGTCGTCGTCGGCGAGCACCGCCCGGATCGCTGCCATGCTTGCCCCTGTCGTCGGCCGGCGGGTGGGCGGCACCATGGTACGGCTGGTGGAGGGAGCGACGGGGTGCGGATCGGGCTGCTCGGGCGGGTGCTGTTCGGCGCCGGCGTCCCCACGGCGGTCGCCGCCGCGGCGTTCGGGATCATGCTGGGCTCGATCGGCGACGTCCGCGAGTCCCAGGGCCGGGTGGCCACCTCGCAGGAGGCGGTGATCGCGGCCGAGGGGCTGTCCCGTGCCGTCGGTGACGTGGCCCTGGCCCAGCGCGGGCGCCTGCTGGGCGTCGCGGACAGCGCCGCCGCGGAGCTGGCGGCCGCCGATCGCGTGCGGGCGCAGTCGGCGGCGCTCGCCGACCTCGACCTGCGGGGAGCGGGGGAGCAGAGCCGGGTCGTCGACCTGACCGCGGCCTCGGACGCCTACCTGCGCCGGTCGCAGCGCGGCGCCGACCCGGCCGCGGTGCTGCGCGCCGCCGTCGACCACCGGCTCGACGCGTTCCTCGCCCAGGAGCGGGTCGTCGCCGCCGAGCAGGAGCGCGCGGCAGCCACGGCGACGACCCGCGCGGTCACCGCGGCCGGTATCGGGCTGGCCGCGTCGCTGGTGGCGGTCGTGCTCGTGGGCATCTACCTGACCCGGACCGTGTCGCTGCCCATCCGCCGGGCGGGTGCCGTGGCCCGCCGGTTCGCCCGGGGAGACCTCGACGCCCGGCTGGTCACGACCGGCGTGGGGGAGGTGGGCGACCTGGAGCGCGCGCTCAACGCGATGGCGGCCGGGCTGGCGTCGGCCCGTGCGGAGCTGACCGCGTCCCGGGCCCGGATCGTGGCGGCCGACTTCCGGGTGCGCCGGTCGATCGAACGCGACCTGCACGACGGCCTGCAGCAACGGCTGGTGGCGTTGGCGCTGGACCTGCGGGCGCTGCGGGCCGAGGCACCGGAGTCGTTGCGCGCGGAGGTCGACGAGGTCGCGGCGGGCCTCGTGGCGGCGACGGAGGAGCTCCGCGACTTCGTGCACGGGATCCAGCCGGCCGCGCTGACCGAGAGCGGGCTGGGCGCGGCGCTGCGCACGCTCGGCCGCCGGGCCGCGCTGCCGGTCGAGGTGCGGGTCGACCTGGCCGACCGCCTGCCCGCCGACGTGGAGTCGGCCGCCTACTACGTGGTCTCGGAGGCGCTGACCAACGCGACCAAGCACGCCCGGGCGTCCTATGTGGAAGTGTCCGCGGCCGTTGCCGGCGGCGCGCTGGAGGTGGTGGTCCGCGACGACGGTGTGGGCGGCGCCGACCGGGCGGCCGGCACGGGGCTGGTCGGCCTGGCGGACCGGGTCGAGGCCCTCGGCGGGCGGCTGAGTGTGGCCAGCCCGGCCGGCGCGGGCACGACGCTGACGGCGACGATCCCCACTGCCCAGTAGGACCGCTACCGGCTAGCCGGTAGCGCGGATGGTGGCTGGCCACGAAGCGCCGGCGGGGTCGCCGGCGGGACGCTTCCCACATGACGACGTATCCGTACCGCATCACCTACCAGCGGGCCACGACCCGCCGCCGCCACCTGCCCACGTGGTCCCGGATCGTGCTCGGCGGCGGCGCGCTCTGGCTGGCCACCGTGGTCATCACCTTCGTCACCGGCAACGTGAACCTGGTGCCGACCATCATCCTGGTCGGCGCGTTCCTGGTCCCGGTCGCGTTCGTCGCCTGGGCCTTCGACCACGCGGACGCGATCCTCACCCCGTCGAAGATCTTCACGGCCTTCCTGTACGGCGGAGTCCTGGGCGTGCTCGGCGCCTCGATCCTGGAGGCGGCGTTCGTGCACAACACGTCCGCGGGCGGCTTCGTCGGCGTCGGCCTCATCGAGGAGGGCGTCAAGTTGGCGGTGCTGTGGCTGATGGCCCGCCGCCTCGGCCGCTGGACGATGCGCGACGGCCTGGTGCTCGGTGCGACGGTCGGCTTCGGCTTCGCCGCCTTCGAGAGCGCCGGGTACGCGTTCCAGGCGCTGTTCAACGGCCAGAACGGCCTCTCGCTGCTCGGCGTCGTGGAGACCGAGCTCCTGCGCGGGATCCTGACCCCCTTCGGCCACGGCCTCTGGACCGCGATCGCCGGTGCCGCCCTGTTCGCCGTGGCTGCCCGCCGCGGTCGCGCGACCGTGCTGGCCCGGCCGGTCCTGCTCGCCTACGCGGTGATCGCGGCGCTGCACGCGCTCTGGGACGCCAGCGGCCTTGCCGCCGCCTGGCTCACCCTGCACCTGACCGGCACGCCGCAGCAGTGGGCGCAGGCCCGCGAGGGCATCGCGGTCGCGGCCACCGCGGCCCAGCTCCACCTCGACGCCGTGCTGAGCTTCGCCCTTCCCGCCCTCGACGCCGTGGTCGGGCTGGTCCTGGTGATCGCGCTGGCCCTGCGGGTGCGGGCGAGCGAACGTTGATCCCGGCTTCCCGATGCGCACCGTTGTCCAGGCCACGGTGCGCATCGCCGTATTGTCGATACAACCGTCCGTTTTCGAGGAGTGCCCGCCATGGCGTCGCCGGTCGTCCAATCGCTGCCTCGCCAGATCCGCGAGTACATCGTCGAGGGGATCGTCAACGGGCGCTGGAAGCCCGGCGAGCGGATCGTCGAGCGGCGGATCGCGGCTGAGCTCAACGTCAGCCAGACGCCGATCCGCGAGGCGCTGCGGGAGCTGGAGGTGCTCCGGCTGATCGAGTCGGCGCCCAACAAGGGCGTCCGGGTCCGCAACCTGACCGCGGCCGATCTCGAGGAGATCTACCCCGTGCGGGCGGCCCTGGAGCAGCTCGCCGCGACGCTCGCCGCGGCCGGGCTCGGCGCCGACGTGTCCGTCCTGGAGCCCGAGGTGGCCGCCCTCTACGCGGCGGACCGCGGCGGCGACTCCGAGGCCCAGGTGCGGCACACGGTGCAGTTCCACCGCCAGCTGGTCCGCGCGTCCGGCAACACCGTGCTGCTGCACGCCTGGGAGTCGCTCGGCATCGAGGTGTGGACGAACCTGTCGATCCGGTGGTTGGGGACCAGGCAGCAGTCGTACGCGGAGGAGCACGAGGCCATCGTCGAGGCCTTCCGGCGGCGGGATCCGCGGATCGGTGAGCTGGTCAAGGAGCACGTGCTCGGCTGCGCGCCGCAGCTCTGAGCCTTCGTACCCCCGGCTGGGTTTCTGCATTCGGCCTTTGATCGATCATCGATCAGAGGGCTATTATTGGGTCAGGCAGAAGCACCCAGAAGGTGGCGCAGCATGACCGATATCGGGCGAAAGCCGGCAAGCGCACTCGACCAGATCCCCGACCGCGACCCGGAGGAGACCGCCGAGTGGGCCGCCTCACTCGACGCCGTCCGGACGGCCGCCGGTCCGAAGCGGGCCGCGTACCTGATGCGGCGCACGCTCGAGCACGGCGCGCGCACCGGCCTGGAGCTGCCCGCGCTGCTGGAGACGGACTACGTCAACACCATCCCCACCGCCGACGAGCCGGAGTTCCCCGGCGACGAGGCGATGGAGCAGCGGATCACCGCATGGAACCGGTGGAACGCCGCCGCGATGGTGAGCCGGGGGAGCCGGCTCGGGCTCGGCGGCCACATCGCCACCTTCGCCTCCGCGGCCTGGCTCTACGAGACCGGCTTCCAGCACTTCTTCAAGGGCAAGGAGGCCGACGGGTCGGGCGACCAGCTCTACATCCAGGGCCACGCCTCGCCCGGCGTCTACGCCCGTGCGTTCCTGGACGGGCGGCTGAGCGCAGATCAGCTCGACCGCTTCCGGCAGGAGGTCGGCGGTGACGGGCTGCCGTCCTACCCGCACCCCCGCCGGCTGCCGTGGCTATGGGAGTTCGCGACGGTGTCGATGGGCCTCGGCCCGCTGTCGGCGATCTACCAGGCGCGGTTCAACCGCTACCTGCAGCACCGGGGCATCAAGGACACGTCGGCGTCCCATGTCTGGGCCTTCCTCGGCGACGGCGAGATGGACGAGCCGGAGTCGACCGCCGCGCTCGCGCTGGCCGGTCGCGAGGGCCTCGACAACCTCACCTTCGTGATCAACTGCAACCTGCAGCGGCTCGACGGCCCGGTCCGGGCCAACTTCAAGATCGTTCAGGAGCTGGAGGCCCAGTTCCGGGCCGCGGGCTGGAACGTCGTGAAGGCGCTCTGGGGCTCGGCGTGGGACGAGCTGTTCGCGCTCGACACCACGGGCGCGCTCGTCCGCCGGCTCCGCGAGGTCCCGGACGGGCAGTTCCAGACGTACGCCGCCCGCGACGCGGCGTACATCCGCGAGCACTTCTTCGGCGCCGACCCGGCGCTGGTCGCGATGGCCGCCGGGCTGAGCGACGAGAAGATCATCGAGTGCTTCCAGCACTCGCGGGCGGGTCACGAGCCCCGCAAGGTGTACGCCGCCTACCAGGCCGCCGTGTCGCACCGCGGCGCGCCGACCGTGATCCTGGTCCAGACGATCAAGGGCTACACGCTCGGCCCCGGCTTCGAGTCGCGCAACGCGAACCACCAGATGAAGAAGCTGACGGGCGCGGAGTTCCGCGCGCTACGCGACCTCCTGGAGCTGCCCATTCCGGACAGTGAGCTGGCTGGGGACCTGATGCCCTATGCGCACCCGGGCCCGGACTCCCCAGAGGTGCGTTACCTCCGGTCGCGCCGCGCCGCCCTGGGCGGCCCTGCCCCGGCGCGCCAGGTCCGCCCGGTTTCGTTGCCGCCGCCGTCGGCCAAGCCGTTCGAGGCGCTG